>JAQTLF010000024.1:0-5298 GCA_028715015.1 Candidatus Moraniibacteriota bacterium
GGAAAAATTGCTTGCAGCACATTCACAAGTGTCACCAATGTTTTTGGCAATGAAAAAGTTGAAGGATTGGAATATGAACTTAATGGAGAAAAGAAAGAATTGTCAGTTCAGGGCGTATTTATCGAGATAGGAAGCGTGCCGGGAATCGTGGTGGCCCAGGAGCTTGGGGTCAAAGCTGATGAACAGGGATATATCGTTGTTGATCAAACCCAGGCAACCAATGTGGAAAATGTGTATGCCGCCGGCGACGCGACCACGGGTTCAAACAAATTTCGTCAGATCATCACTGCTGTTGCTGAAGGTGCAGTGGCGGCTGGCAGTGTGTACAAGAAAATAAAATTAAATGCAGGCAGGAAATAGTGTTTGTTAAAAAGTAAATTTTATGAATTATTTATATTTTTTAATTTCTAATTGCTAATTCCTAATTTCTAAATAAATCAAAATTTTGAAATGACCAATAGTAGAAGTGTTTTTGAAATTTTATCATTGGAAATTAGTTAGATATTAGAAATTAGATATTAGAAATTCTACATCAATATGGATTCCATCGAACTATCAAAGAAAATTGGAGGAAAGATCGAAATAAAATCAAAGAAAAAGCTGACAAAAGAAAATTTGTCTGTTTTGTATACACCGGGCGTGGCGGCAGTTTCTTTGGCGGTGGCCAAAAACAAAAAATTGTCTTTTGAATATACGATGCGCAAAAACACGGTGGCAGTCGTGTCGGATGGAAGCGCGGTTTTGGGGCTTGGCAATCTTGGGCCGGAGGGTGCGTTGCCGGTAATGGAAGGCAAGGCGCTTCTTTTCAAGGAGCTTGGCGGAGTTGATGCGATTCCGATCGTTTTGGCGACGCAAGATACTGAAGAAATAATCAAAATCGTCAAAGCCATTGCGCCGACTTTTGGCGGAATAAATCTGGAAGACATTTCTGCTCCGCGTTGTTTTGAAATCGAAGAAAGATTGAAAGCTGAATTGGACATTCCTGTCATGCACGACGACCAACATGGAACAGCCATCGTCGTTTTGGCTGGTCTTATCAATGCTCTGAAAGTTGTGAAAAAAGATATCAAAAAAATAAAAATAGTGGTTTCCGGAGCCGGTGCGGCCGGAGTGGCAATCACCAAACTTCTGCTCAATTATGGTGCGAAAAATGTGGTTGTTGTTGACACTACCGGCATCATTTTTAAGGAACGCACCGGGGGACTCAACAATTCCAAAATGGAAATTGCTGAAATAACCAATCCGAACAAATTGATGGGAACACTCAAAAATGCACTGGAAGGCGCGGATGTTTTCATCGGTGTCAGCGCGCCAAATCTCATCGACCACAAGGATGTTTCCTTGATGAACAAAGATGCGATCGTTTTTGCCATGAGCAATCCTGCGCCAGAAATCATGCCGGAAGAAGCGCTTAAGGGTGGCGCTGCAATTGTGGCCACCGGACGCAGTGATTATCCTAATCAGATCAATAATGTCTTGGCTTTTCCTGGTCTTTTTAGAGGAGCATTGGACAGCAGGGCCAAACAGATAACAGAAAAACACAAAGTGGCTGCAGCTGTCGCCTTGGCATCTTTGGTGAAAAACCCAAATCGTGGTAAAATAATCATAGGTGCTTTGGACAAGCGGGCTGCAAAAGTCGTGTCCAATGTTTTCAAAAAATAAATCATGCAACATGTATCATGTGGCATGTAACAAAAAAGAATTGAAGATTTCGAAAACGAAGTCGATGTTCCATGTTATATGTTTTATGCTATATGAATCTTATGAATATAAAAATACACAAACAAAAAATTGATCTGGAGAGCAAGAATCAAATTGAGTTTTTTGACATTACGGAAAAAGTTGAAGAAATTATTGCTGACTGCGGAGTGAGAGAAGGCAGTGCTGTAATTTTTGCTCCGCACACGACCATGGGAATTGTAATCAATCACAACGAACCCATGTTGATGCAGGACTTTATGCGTGTTTTGTATAGGCTTGCTCCGATGGATGACCGTTATTCCCATGATCTTTTCGAACTGCGAAAAACATCGAAATCTGACGGAAGAAGCAATGGTCACTCGCATTGCAAATCTTTTTTGATCGGCGTGAGTCAGACAGTTCCTATTGAAAAAGGAAAATTGATGCTGACATCAAAGCAGAGCATTTTTGCTGTCGAATTTGATGGTGCTCGCAAACGCGATATTATTGTTCAGATAATGGGAATCTAAAATATGAGCAGACTTGTTGATGACCTGATCCGAAGCGGAAATTTGCGCAGCGATAATATTATCGATGCTTTTTTGAAAATTGGGCGTGAAAAATTTGTGCCCAGCGATTTGCTTGGCAGGGCTGAGGCAAACATGCCTTTGCCGATCGGAAATGGACAAACAATTTCGCAGCCGCTGACTGTCGCCTTCATGTTCGAGTTATTGGTCCCGAAGGAAGGACAAAATATTTTGGATGTTGGCAGTGGGTCTGGTTGGACAACGGGGCTCCTGTCGCATATCGTGGGAAAAAGCGGCAAAGTCACAGCCATTGAATTGATTGAGAACCTTTGCAAACAGGGAGAAAAAAATGTGGGACATTTCGGTTTTGTGAAAAGCGGAATTGCCGAATTCCATTGCCAGTCAGGAGAATTCGGATTTGAAAAAAATGCTCCCTATGACAGGATTTTGGTTTCAGCTGCAGTTCAGGAAGTTCCAGAAAAACTCAAACAACAACTCGCAATCAGCGGCAGAATGGTTTTGCCGGTAAAAAATGAAATTTGGTGCATGGAAAAGAAATCGGAAAATGACTTTGAAATAGAAAAATTTCCAGGTTTCACCTTTGTGCCTTTTGTGAAATAAAAATATTTAAAACATGTGTAACTTGCACGTTTGCCCTCGACCAAACATCAAAGTTCATCGTGCACAGGCTCGGAAGGAATAAAAATCATTTTTCCGACCTCACCTGATGTTTGGCTCGGACAAACGTTCAAGTTTCAATATAGAGGAATATGCTTAGCATCAGAAGAAAAATAAGTTTTATAATTGTCACAGTTTTGGTCTTGGTGGGCTGTTTTTTTTATCTGTATGATCAGGTTTATTTGACAACCGGAAACGCAACTGAACAACAAACAGTTTTGGTTGAAAAAGGAGACAATGCCTTAGTTGTGGGTGAACGATTGGCAAAGGGCAGAGTGATTTCTGGAAAATATTATTTAGCTTATTATCTTTGGAAAAACAATCAGCTCCATTCTTTGGTTGCCGGTGTATATGTTTTTGTCCCCGGCATGAAAATCCCGGAGATTGCACGGATCATCACTGGCGGAGAAGTTGCCTCGACAAGCATTCCTATAACTTTTCCCGAAGGCTGGACTGTGAAACAAATGGCGGCCAGGCTTTCAGCCAATGGATTTGATGGCGATGAATTTTTGTCCTTGGCAAATTCTCCGTCCCAGCAACTTAAGGACAGATACAAATTTTTAGCTGAAATTCCTGCAGGAAAATCCTTGGAAGGATATCTTTTTCCTGACACGTATTATTTCGCCAAGGACGCAACAGCCCAGGATGTGATTGAAAAAATGTTGAAAAATTTCAGTTTGAAAATGGATGATGCATTGCTGACCGAAATTTCCAAACAGAAAAAAACTTTGTATGAAATTTTGACCATGGCAAGCATTGTCGAAGGTGAGGTCAAGACTGATGAGGACAGAAAAATCGTGGCAGGACTTTTTTGGAATCGCATTTCTGCCGGCATGGCGTTGGGAAGCGATGCGACATTGGAATATGTCCTTGGCACGAATGACAAGCAGCATTCGATTGCGCAAACAAAAATTGATTCTCCGTATAATACCTACTTGTATAAAGGTTTGCCGCCTGGACCGGTTTCCAATCCAGGACTTTCCGCCATCACGGCCGCCATATATCCAACCAACACTCAATACAATTATTTTCTTTCTGATCCCAAAACCGGCAAAACAATCTTTGCCAAAACATTTGCCGAACACGTCGCCAACAAAGCCAAGTACGGCTTATAGGGACAGCTTTTTAGACATTAGCTTTTTAGCTTCTCAGGTTATACATTATTGCAAAAACAGCTAACAAATTGGCTGTTTTTTTGTTTGTGTGACGCCATATTAATTTTTGTTTATATGCAAAAAGAAAGCGTTTCTTATTCTTTCATGAAAAGCAATTTTCTAAAAAGTTAGAAAGCTAATGCCTAAAAAGCTGTTTTTGACATTTTGGCTTATCTAAGCTATGATGCGAGAAGGTTAAAACGTTAATTCGAATGTGAATTTGATGCATTATGATTGAAAAAATTAAGGACTTTTGGCAAAAAACATTGGGAAATTTTTTTGGAAATATTTCCAGGGATATCGGTATTGATTTGGGGACAGCCAACACATTGGTGTATGTCAAAGGCAAAGGTATTGTTATTAATGAACCGTCCGTGGTGGCGATCAACAAGCGTACCGGGCAGGTTTTGGCAATCGGACGAGATGCCAAACGCATGGTGGGAAAAACTCCTGGACACATTGTCGCAACCAGACCATTGGTTGACGGGGTGGTGAGTGACTTTGAAGTGACAACCCAGATGCTGAAATATTTTATTGAAAAAGTCGGCAAAGATTCTTTTGTATTTTCACCGAAGCCAAGAGTTTTGATCGGCATCCCATCGCGCATAACTGAAGTTGAAAAAAAAGCTGTGATTGATGCTGCCATGAGCGCAGGTGCGCGCGAAGCTTTTCTTATTGAAGAACCGATGGCTGCTGCCATTGGAGCAAGGCTGCCAGTTACTGATGCGAAAGGTAATATGGTGGTGGACATTGGAGGCGGAACTTCAGAAATCGCAGTCATTTCTTTGGGTGGAGTTGTCAGTGCTAGAAGTTTGCGCGTGGCCGGAGATGAAATGAATGAAGACATCATCCGTTATTGTAGAGATGAATTCAATCTTTTGGTTGGAGAAAAAAGTGCGGAAGACATCAAGATCGCAATCGGCAGCGCCTATCCCCTCAAAGAACAATTGAAAACAGTTGTGCGCGGCCGCGATTTGGTCAGTGGTTTGCCCAAGGAAGTTGTGGTCAATGATGAGCAGATCAGGGAAGCGATATCACGATCAATCCGCATTATTGTCAACAATGTCAAAACAGTTATTGAAGAAACGCCGCCTGAATTGCTTTCTGACATCATGCAGCGAGGCATCATTTTGGCTGGAGGTGGAGGCCTCATCAGAGGGCTTGATAAGCTGGTGGCCAATCAAACAGAAATGCCTGTCAGAATGATGGAGGATCCGTTGACTGCAGTGGTGCGCGGAGTGGGCATCGTGCTTGAAGAT
>JAQTLF010000024.1:5398-16869 GCA_028715015.1 Candidatus Moraniibacteriota bacterium
CCTGTGGGATTGTTTGATTCTTTGCGCGGTCCGGTGGGATTGTTGTTTTTGCCATTTCAAAAAGTTTTCTATTCCGTGTCGGCAGTTGCTGATGGCACGGGTGAATTTTTGGGGTCAATCGGACAACTGAAAAATGATAACAAAAAATTGTTGAGTGAAAATCAAGCTTTGTTGGCAAGAAGCGCCATGCTGCAAGATGTTGAAAGTGAAAATGTAATTTTGCGTTCACAACTGAATCTGCTTCCTCGCGACCATTGGAATTTGGTGGCGGCCAGCGTGGTGAGCCAGGATCCGCAAGGCATGGGCAACTGGCTGGAAATAGACAGAGGCAGTGATGATGGCATTGCCGTGGGAATGAGTGTGGTTGTTTCCAATAGCATTCTGGTGGGAAGAGTCCAACAAGTGAATGCGAAAACCGCGCAAGTTTTGCTTTTGACAAATTCGAAAAGCACCATCAACGCAAGCACTTCAGATGGTGGCACCAAAGGAATCATCCGAGGCGAATATGGTTTAGGCATCATTTTCGACATGATTTTGCAGACGGATTCCATCAAGACAGGGGATGACGTGGTCACTTCCGGAGTTGGCGGAGAAATTCCCAAAGGTTTGTATGTCGGAACAGTCCAGGAAGTCCATGATTCAGATGACCATCTTTTTCAACAAGCTGTCGTGACTTCACCCTTGCAGGTTTCCAAATTGCAAGTGGTTTTCGTGATAAAAGATGCTAAATAGCTTTGGAGTATGAAAAAAAAATTCATATATTTTGTAATTTTGTTTTCGGCAATCGTTTTGCAGACAAGTGTTTTGCCGCTTATTTTTCACGGAAGACCTGTTGGGGATTTGGTGCTGATGTTTGTTTTGGCTGGAGCTGTGCTGGACGGCTTTGCCACATTTTTGTGGTGGGCTGTTTTTGCCGGAGCGGTTTATGACTTTGCCACCTATACGACAGTGGGACTGCATAGTTTGATTTTTCTACTAGTGGTGTATTCTGTCAGTTTTTTTTCCAGACGTCTGTCAGTTGAATTCAAAGGTGTTGGCTTGGCGTTGCTGATTTTGTTCGTGGCAGCATCTTCCGTCATTTCTCAAATAATTTTGGGCTGGCAAACAATTTTTGAGGTGCAAAAGGCGCATGGTTTTTTTGGACCGCTGGGAGGTTTGGGAGTTTTCAGTTTGGAAATTTCGTATAACACAATTTTATTTTTTGTTTGTTTTGCCATTTTGAAAAAAACAAAAAGTTTTTTTACGATTGAATAGAGATAAAAAGGGTCATACACACTATATGATTTCAAATATTAACTTTTGTTTTTTGCTTTGCCTGTTTTCTTTTGAGGCCATCCGCAGCGAGAGCGAGGACGAGCGAGCAATCATAGTTCTTCGATTGCGAAGCGTGCCGAAAAAGGAAATAGGCAAAGCAAAAAAGTCAGAGAGAACAATATATTGCTTATGAACAGATAAAAAATATGACAAGAAACAGGAATTACAGGCCAAGAAATATTTCCGGGATGGAGATTGAAGACTACGTCCTGAGCGCGACAGAAAAAGAAGCTGCTCGCATGGAAAAACCTCTGGAAAAAAGATGGTTTGATTTTTTGTGGTGGTCCATGCTGGCGTTTGTGTTTTTGTTGGGTGGAAGAGTTATATTCCTGACTGTTATCAAAGGTGCCTATTATCAGAATGTTTCCAGTGGCAACAGCATCAGATCGATCGTGATCAAAGCTCCAAGGGGAAGAATTTTTGATCGCACCGGCAAGCCTTTGGTCAACAATGTTCCGAGCATGGATGTGGTGATCATCCCAGCCGATGTTCCCAGGGATGATGCTAAAATAAAAGATGTGGCGGCAAAAGTTTCCTCAATTTTAAACATGGATAATAATGAGGTTTTGGCTGATTTGCAAAGCAACAGCAAATCCAAATCTCTCAATCCTGTGCTTCTCAAAGAAAACATAGGACAAGAACAAGCTTTGATAATCATGGAAAAGGCCAATGATATTCCGGGGATCAGCATTGAAAAAACGGCCATTCGTGACTATGTCGACGGACCGATATTTTCCCATATTCTCGGTTATGATGGAAAAATAGAACAAAAAGAACTTGAACAGAATCAAGGATATTTGCTGACTGACTATATCGGCAAGCAGGGAATTGAAAAATCATATGAAAAATATTTGAGAGGTGTGCATGGCGCCGACCAGGTCGAAGTTGATTCCATGGGAAACATCAAACGCGAAGTCGGCATAATAAATTCCAAACCTGGCAGTGATTTGGTGATGAGCATCGACGCTGATTTGCAAAAAAAATTGTATGACAGTATGACTGCGATTTTGCAAAAAACCAATACGAAAATCGCCAGTGCTGTTGCCATCAATCCGCAAAACGGGCAAGTGCTGGCCATGGTTGATGTGCCAAGTTATGACAACAATTTGTTTGCCAACAAAATTTCCGGCAACGATTATGCTAATTTGATCAACGATCCCAACAAACCGTTGTTCAACAGATCGATTGCTGGTGAATATCCTCCAGGCTCAACCATAAAACCAGCCATCGCTGCGGCTGCCCTTTCTGAAGGTGTCATAACTCCATCAACAACAATTGATGGATTGGGCGGAATGCTGCGCATCGGAAGTTATACTTTTGGAGACTGGAAAACGCATGGTCCGAGTGATGTCCGCACAGCCATTGCTCAAAGTAATGATATTTTTTTCTATACTATTGGAGGCGGATATGGAAACATCCAAGGACTTGGAATGAACAACATGAAAAAATGGGACAACCTTTTTGGTTTCGGATCTCCGACCGGAATCGACATCGGAGGTGAAGCCAGCGGCCTGATTCCTGATGAACAATGGAAATTGGACAACATCCATGAAAAATGGTCAGTGGGAAACAGCTATCACGCGGCTATCGGTCAGGGCTATGTCACTGCCACGCCATTGCAGCTTGCCAACTACACTGCTGCCATTGCCAATGGCGGAACATTATACAAACCGCAACTTGTTTCTAAAATAAAAAAGAGCGATGGCAGCGTCATTTCAATCGCTCCTGAAGTCATCCGCTCGGGATTTGTGTCACCGGATGTTTTGAATGTGGTGCGCGAAGGCATGAGACAAACAGTTTTGGCTGGAACAGCCCAACCTCTCAAAGACATGCCTATTGAAATTGCAGGAAAAACGGGCACCGCCCAATTCGGAATAGGTGCCAGTCAGGAACATGGTTGGTTTATTTCTTTTGCTCCATTCAGCAATCCTGAAATAGCCATGGCTGTTTTGGTTGAAGGTGCTGGCGAAGGTTTCACCAGCGCTTTGCCTGTCACCAAAGAAGTGTACCAATGGTATTTCGGAGGCAGGAATTAGATTTGTAAAACATTGACAAATTGCTTTAAAATAGCTATACTTTCTCGGTTGTGGTATAATGCACAATGTGGAAATTTGAGAACATGATTTATCAAGGTAGCCAGGCAATCGCCTCAATTTATTGGGGAGGAAAGTCCGGACATTCCCTCGATTTATCGGGGAGCAAGGTAGCGGGTAACTCCCGTCCGTGGTGATGCGCGAGGTGCGAGCAGAGACGATTTAATTCGCAAGAATTAAATCGCCCCGTCATATGATGGGGCGAGCTCTCATAGTAATATGAGAGGTGAAACGGCCAAATCCTTACCCGAATGCAAGACCGTACTTCCAATGCTTTGCATTGGTTGGGTGTCGCTTGAGCCTGCTGGCAACAACAGGCCCAGATAAATGATTGCTCTAGACAGAATCCGGCTTATCGGTTGGCTTGATAAATTTTGTTCTCAAGGAAAAATATTTTAATGAATATTTTATGAAAAAACGCAGCGAATTGTTTTTCAGTGCAGTGCAAGTTCCCATGGATGCGATCATGATCATCTTGGCAGCTCTGAGTGCTTTTTTGATCAGAAACATTCCTGAAATTTTGGCACTCAAACCGAAACTCTACAGTTTTCCTTTGCGTAGTTATGTCAGCATAATCCTGATGATTCTGCCGTTTGTCATTTTGGTGTATGCCATCGAGGGATTGTACAACCTTAAAGTTACCAGAAAATTTTGGCAAGAAGCGCTGCGGGTTTTTTCCGCCACTTCGATTTTTTTGGTCATCATCATCGTCACGATATTTTTGAAACGTGAATGGTTTTCTTCCCGTTTCATCATTTTGGCTGGCTGGGTTTTGGTGGTGGTCTATGTTACGACCGGCAGATATGTTTTGCAGAAAATTCAAAAAGCACTTTTGAAAAAAAGAGGCATCGGCGTGCATCGTCTGCTCTTGATTGGCAGAAACGGCAAAATGGACAGGATTTTGAAAATGATCAAACAGAATCCATATCTCGGATACAAAATCGTCGGGCATGAGGAAACTGCCAGCATCAGGATGGTGCGCGAGCTGCGGGAACAACGAGGTGTGGATGAAATAATCGTTTGCGATTCCTTGCTGACTGATTCTGAACAGGAAAAATTGATCGACTATTGCGCCATCAACAACATCGCCTATAAATTCATTCCGACAACATTGCAGACAGCCAAATTCGAGGCTGGAATTTTCAATGGGGAACCGATCATTGAAATCAGGCACACTCCATTGGAAGGTTGGGGAAAAATTCTGAAACGTATTTTTGACATCGTGAGTTCCATTGTTTTGATCATCATCCTTTCGCCGTTGATGTTGGTGACTGCGCTGCTTGTCAAATTAGAATCATTTGGCGAGAAGCGCAAAGGCGGACCGATCATCTATAAAAATGAACGCATCGGCAGCGATGGAAAAAAATTCAATGTCTACAAATTCAGATATTTCAAATGGGAATTTTGCACGGACCCAAACACTGAAGAAGGAAAAAAAGCTTTGGAGTATGAAAAGGAATTGATTGCGAAATTGAGCATCAAAAAAGGGCCGCTGTACAAAATAAAGAATGATCCGCGCAAAACAAAGATCGGAACATTTTTAGAAAGATTTTCCATTGATGAATTGCCACAGCTTTTCAATGTCCTGAAAGGCGACATGAGCTTGGTTGGACCGCGTCCGCATCAGGAAAGGGAAGTTGCCAAATATAACGAATATCACCGCAGACTTCTGACCATCAAACCTGGAGTGACTGGTATGGCACAGGTTTCCGGTCGATCCGATCTTGAATTTGAAGATGAATACAAATTGGATGTTTTCTACATTGAAAATTGGTCGCTTTGGCAGGATATTCAAATCTGCCTTAAAACTGTGTTGGTCCTGTTCAGAAAGAGAAGAAATTAAATTTGACAAAAAGAGTAAAAAAGACTATAATTGTATATAGAGAATGCAAAAAACGATGGTTTGGTCGACCATTAAAGCACTTTCTCGGTAGAAATTAATCAGTAATTAATGTAATACAACTATGACAGATGTAAGACCCACAGACCAGGAATTCCTAGAGTTCGCTGTAAAAGCACTCGTTGACAATCCTGGAGATGTAAAGGTTGAAAGAAAAATTGATGAAATGGGAGTTCTCATCACGTTGGATGTAAATCCTGCAGACATGGGAATGGTAATCGGCCGAGAAGGTCAGACCGCAAAAGCCCTTCGCACAATTCTTCGTGTTATCGGTGCCAGAAACAACGCCCGTGTTAACTTGAAGATCAATGAACCGGAAGGTTCAACTCGCGGAGAACGAACTCCACGTCCAGAAGCTGCTCCAGCTCCAGAAGCAAAAAAGAGCATTGATGACGTTCTTGGAGACATGAACATCTAAAGATTTTCAAATCTTTCAATAAAAAAATCCCAGCCGAGAGGTTGGGATTTTTGTTTTTTTTGCTAACATATTCCATGTGGCACAGTTAGAATACAAAATATAAAAAATATTATTGTAGATAGGAATATTCCGATGCAATCAAATATAGTGATCCGGTTATGACGACTGGTTTTTTTGATTGTTTGATTTCTTTAAGGATGTCTGATTTTTTGTGACCAATGATGCGAAAGTTGTTGAATTTTTGAGTTTTTAAAAATTTGGAAATTTCAATGTTGTCGATTGAGTTCCAATGATTGTCCATGCCGGAAGTTGAAAATTGGGTGAGAAAAATTTTGTCAGCCAATGGCATTATTTTTTTCAGCATGTTTTTGAAATCCTTGCCTTTTTTGAAAGCGACAACGAAAGTGAATTTTTGCTGGGAAAATATTTTTGCAAGATTGCTTGTCAGAGCTGTCATTTTCTGGGGATTGTGAGCTCCATCAATGATGACGGTTTTATCTTTGATTTTCCTTATTTCCAATCTGCCTGGGATGGAAATTTTCTCGAGTGCCTTTCGCAAACTTTTTTCATCAACATCGAATTTGTCACGCTGTGATAAAATGGCAAGGCAGGCAAGTGCCAGCGAGCAATTTTCCGCCTGATGAAGTCCGATCAATCCCAATTTCAGGCCATCAGCCTTATGCCACTTTGATGCGGTCGTCTGGTTTTGGAATAATGTGATTTCGTGTTTTGGTTGGAAATTGAAATCAAAAACTGTTTCTTGTGGTGTTGAAGAAATGATGGAATAATTTTTACTGCCTACAATATGTAGTTTTGAATTTTGTTTTTTACACTTCGAATTTATGATTTTGAGTGCAGTGACTGCTGACCGATGACTGATGACTGTATTTTGTTTTTGTATTATTCCAGTTTTTTGCTCGGCAATTTTGGCAAGCGTGTTTCCCAGAATTTCCGTGTGGTCCAAGCCTATTTTGGTGATGACGCAAATTTTGTTTTTGCTGGTCACAGTGTTGGTGGCATCAAGCGTTCCGCCAAGGCCGGTTTCCATGACGGCATAGTCCAATTTTTCCTGGGCGAACATGTAATAAGCAAGGGCGACATTAATTTCAAAAAAAGTCGGCATGCCATATTTTGTTTTTTCCATTTTTAAAATTGTCGGCAAAATTTGGTTGAAATATTTCAAAACCATTTTTTCATTTGGCAATTGGTTGTTGATCTGCATGCGTTCGCGGATGTCAAAAACATGAGGCGAAATGGAAAGTCCAACAGAAAATCCTTGGCTATGCAGAATATGGCTCATCAAATGCGCAGTTGAACCTTTACCTGAGGTTCCGGCAATGTGGATGACTTTCAATTTGTTTTGAGGATTGCCCAAAAGTTTCATGAAATATTTGGCTCTCATGAGACCGATATTTCCCACAAACAAAGCTTCCCGCGTCGGAATGCGGGTCTTGAGAAAGTCTTCAAATTGTTTCAAATTGGTGATTTTCATGTTTTTTCATCATAGCCTTTGCTAAGAAAGAATGCAATCCGTGGCGATTGACAAATTGCGATTATTTGCTAAGATAAAAAACCATCATACTTCAAGATGGGGGCATGAAAGTAAGCCAATTAGTAACTTAAAATAAGTCAAAAAGAAAGGGGTGTTATCATGAAAGATCCAAGTTTTTTGTTGATTGAGGGATATGACATAGGCGATGTGTTTCTTGAGGCCAATAAATATCCCACAAGGGGACTTTGTCTGATCACGGATGTGTTGTTGGGCTTGATTGTTTCCGAAATCAAGGATGAGCAAAACTTGTTGGATGTTTCTGATGTTCAAAGGGTTGAAGATGGCTGGCTGCTTGTTTTTGATGGAAAAATAATCCATCTTAAGAGCGAGCCAACGGATGTCAGTTGTGATGACAGATATCCCATTCCCGTCATTGACAAGATTTTGATTGGCGCCAAGCAGGCGTGCAAAGCAGAAAAATTCAGGGTAAAAATCCTCGAATTTGCAAAAGGATTTCCTTTCGGCGACCTGGTCGAGATGGCCAGCAAAAAGCTGAATGAAAACGAAAAGGCAATCTTATACGAGGATGTGCATGCATTGTTGAAATAGGATTAGTTTCATTGCCCAAATCATAAAGGCCAAGCACTACGTTGCTTGGCCTTTTTTCTTTATTTTAAGCACTTTTTTAATTCAAAAAATCATGATAGAATGTAAAAAGATAAAAGCCTATAAAGCCTATCAAGTCCATAAAGTGGATTGTGAGTTTTTCTTTATAGACTTTTAGCGGTAAGGACTTTAAAGACTTATATTTATGCGATTTGATATTGTTACAATTTTTCCGCAGATTTTCGACAGCTATTTTGGCGAGTCGATCATTAAGCGTGCCAAGGAAAAGGGAATAGTGGAAATCGTGGCTCATAATTTGCGCGACTATTCAACCAACAAACATCATAATGTCGATGACACTCCGTATGGAGGCGGTGCAGGGATGGTGATGCAAGTAGAACCGATCTATCGAGCGGTGGCCGACATCCAGAAAGCCAACTTGAAAACCAGAACGATTTTGTTTTCCGCCAAAGGAAAAAGATTCAAACAAAAAGACGCGCATCGTTTGGCGCAATATGACCAATTGATTTTTATTTGCGGCAGATATGAAGGTGTTGATGAGCGTGTGGCTGAGCATGTCGTGGATGAGGAAATTTCCATTGGTGACTTTGTTTTGACTGGCGGGGAGATTCCGGCAATGTTGGTGGTTGATTCTGTCACGCGTCTTTTGCCTGGAGCGCTTGGCAATGAGCAAAGTGCTGTTGAGGAATCGCACAGTGAAGAAGGATATCTGGAATTTCCGCAATACACCAAGCCGGAAAAATTTTTGCAATGGGAAGTGCCCAAGATTCTCTTGAGTGGAAATCATGGTGAGATTGAAAAATGGAGGAGAGAAAAATCGGGGAAAAGTTTAAAAGATACAAGAAACAAGAAACAATAACCAAAAAAATCTCAAATCTCAATTTCCAATGTCAAACAAAATCTAAAATCTCAAATCCTAAAAATTTTTTAGACATTTGGACTTGAGTCATTTATTGGAAATTTGGATTTTGTCATTTGGATTTTTGTTTGGTGTTTGTATCTCGGTCATTGTTTCTTAAGAAATTTATTTTTGCTACTGTTTATGCAAACAAAATTGGGAGATAAAACTTTATTGTCGGTCGTTTTCACTTTGCTTGCTTTCGGCTTGGTCATGATTGCCAGCGCGGGCGTGATCTATTCCGAAACAAGATTTGCCGATGCTTATTATTTTTTCAAGCACCAATTGTTTTTCGGAGTTTTGCCGGGAATCGTAGTGCTGTACGTTTTTGCCAAAATCGACTATCATTTTTGGAAAAAAGTGGCCGTGCCGATGTTTTTTGCTTCTGTTGTTTTTTTGATTTTGGTTTTCGTGCCTGGAGTTGGATCGAAGGTGTATGGTGCCAGCCGATGGCTGCAACTTGGCCCGTTTTCATTCCAGCCTTCGGAAATGGCCAAATTGTCAATGATCATCTATCTTGCTGCTTGGTTGGAAAGTCGCGGAACACAAAGAATCAAAGATATTTTTGAAGGACTGTTGCCATTTTTGGGAATCATGGGACTCATCGCATTTTTAATCATGAAACAACCGGATACTGGAACTTTGGGTGTCATCGTGCTGACATCTTTTGCGATTTTTTTTGTTTCGGGTGCTCGCTTACAGCATCTTTTTTCCATGGGCTTGATGGGAGCAATGGCGCTTTGGATTTTGGTCAAAGTCGAACCATATCGTTTCAATCGAATTTTGGCTTTTTTGGATCCAGGGGCTGATCCGCAAGGAATCGGCTATCAGATCAATCAAGCTTTGTTGGCTGTGGGAAGCGGTGGTTTTTTGGGTGTGGGTCTGGGACATTCGCGCCAAAAATTCAATTATTTGCCTGAACCAGTCGGAGATTCGATCTTTGCAGTTATTGGGGAAGAATTGGGTTTGATTGGCGGCGTTGTTTTGGTGCTGCTTTTTGTCACTTTTGCCATCAGGGGAATCAAGATTGCCAAAAATTCTCCGGACATGTTTGGCAGACTGGTGGCCACGGGCATAACCATGTGGGTTATTTTGCAGGCATTCATCAATATCAGTGCCAACATAGCCCTGGTGCCTCTCACTGGAATTCCGCTTCCATTCATCAGTTATGGCGGAACATCTCTGGTTTTTTTGATGGCCGCAGTAGGAATTTTGCTCAACATTTCACAACATGCAAATCTTGATGGCTAGCAATCATAGACTGGATTTATTGGTATAATATTGCTAATATAGATGTAGTCTCAAAGAAAAGAGAATAGCCAATAATCAAGAAACAATAACCAAAAAAATCTCAAATCTCAATGTCAAATGTCAAACAAAATTCAAAATCTCAAATCCTAAAAATTTTTTAAACATTTGGACTTGAGTCATTTATTGGAAATTTGGATTTTGTCATTTGGATTTTTGTTTGATGTTTTTATCTTGGTGTTTTGCTGAATAATAAATATTTTTTTATTTAATGTATATGAGAATAATACTGACAGGCGGCGGGACTGGAGGACATCTGACACCGTTGGTGGCGATCGCTGACAAATTGAAAACCAAACTTGGTCCTGATGCCAAGATTTTGTACATTGGATCTGGCGCACAAATGGAAAAAGAAATCATGTCCGGAGAAGGCATCGAGACAAAATTTGTGGTCAGTGGAAAAATGCGTCGCTATTTTTCTTTGCTTAATTTTGTGGATTTTTTCAAAGTGCCGATCGGTTTTGTACAATCATTATGGATTCTTTTGCGATTCATGCCGGACGTTGTTTTTTCCAAAGGCGGATATGTGGCAGTGCCGGTTGTTTTGGCTGCTTGGATTTATAGGATTCCCATCATCGTGCATGAATCAGACAGTGCTCCCGGACTGGCAAATCAGTTTTTGGCAAAATTTGCCAACAGGATTGCGGTGGCCTATCCATCAGCTGAACAATATTTTCCAAAAGAAAAAACTGCCTTGGTGGGAAATCCGATACGCTTCCAAGTCACCGAGGGTGATTCGTTGATGCTTAGGCAAGAGATCGGTTTCACACAGTCGCGAAAAACTTTGTTGGTTCTGGGCGGTTCACAAGGATCACAGATAATAAACCAGGCGATCGTCAAAATTCTTCCGCAGCTTTTGCAACATTTCCAAGTCATCCATCAGACAGGCAAAGACAATTTGGAAGGTGTTTTGCGCGAGGCAGCATTCATGGGGGTAAAACCAGGGCATGGCAGTTATTATTATGCAGTCGATTTTATAAATGCCAACAAATTGCGCGACGCTTTTGCGCTTAGTGATGTGGTCATCAGCAGAGCTGGCGCCACTTTCATCACTGAAATTGCTGCCAATGGAAAACCTGCGATTTTGGTGCCGATTTCTCAAAGCGCCAATGACCATCAAAGAATGAATGCCTATGCTTTGGCGGAAATCGGAGCAGCTTTGGTTTTGGAAGAAACAAATCTGGGAGAACACATGTTGATTGAAAAAATAGAAATGATTTTCAACGATGACGAGCTCAGAAATGGTATGATTGAAAAAATAAAAACATTCTATCATCCGGCTGCAGCGGAAGTCATTGCCAATGGAATTATTGAAATAGCCAGAGCCTAAGAAGTTTTCTTCTTATTTTTTCTCTCCTTGGATAAGGAGAGATGCCCGCAGGGCAGAGAGGTTGAGATTAGTAAATAATCACAGAAAATTA
>JAQTLF010000025.1 GCA_028715015.1 Candidatus Moraniibacteriota bacterium
ACATTCGGCGAAGAGTTTGAAAAATTCTATGCCATTTTGGAAAAAGACGAACGCATCCAAATGAGAAAGACTGTGCCGGCCAAAGAAATTTTCAAGAAATTTTTGAAAACAGTGGTGGAAACAGGCATGCCGTATGTGTTTTTCCGTGACACGGTCAATCGTGCCAATCCCAACAAACATGCAGGAAACATCTATTCTTCACAGCTTTGCACAGAAATTTGTCAGAACACTTCGGCTTCAAAATTTGTGGAAGAAACTTTGGAAGACGGAAAAATCCTCATCAAATATGAGCCGGGTGATACGGTTGTCTGCAATCTGGCTTCAATCAATGTGGCCAAAGTCAACACCAAAGAAGAAATTGACAAGATTTTACCAATCGCGATGCGCATGTTGGACAATGTCATCACGCTGAACTATTATCCGATCCAAGAAGCCAAAAGAACAGCTTTGCGTTATCGTTCAGTGGGATTGGGCTATCTTGGCTTGGCGGAATTTTTGGCAGTGCAAAAAATTGCCTACGACAGTCCTGAAGCCAGGGAAATCACTGATGAACTTTTTTCCAAATATGCCTATGCAACTTATCGGGCCTCGGTTGACTTGGCCAAAGAGCGCGGAGCTTATCCTCTTTACAAAGGAAGCGAATATGATAACGGAAAAATTTTGGGCAGGACCCAGGAGTGGTTCCAAGAAAATACCAAGGACGGAGAACTTTGGAAAAAACTTTTTGCCGACATGAAACAGTCTGGTGTGCGCTTTGCTTACAACACCGCGCCGGCTCCAAACACTTCCACTGCTGGAGTGGTTGGAACAACAGCTGCCTTGTTGCCGATCTATAAGAAGTTTTTTGTGGAAACAAATCTTTCCGCGCCGACTGTGCGCGTGGCTCCGAAACTTAGCACGGAAAATTTCTGGTATTACAAAGAATATATCAACATGGACATGAATGAAGTCATTGACATGATGGCGGTTCTCTACAAATGGATCGACCAATCGATTTCATTTGAATGGATGATCGATCCTTCGAAAGTAAGTCCTGCGCAGCTCTATGAATATTACATCAAGTCATGGTCAAGCGGCATCAAAACCGTGTACTATGTGCGCAGTCTTTCCGGTGAAGTGAAAGACAATTGCGTGAGTTGCTCAGGCTAGTCGCTTAAATTTATTCTTGGTGTGGAATTTTAAAAACTTAATAATATAAAATTTTTGTTTCGTGTGTCGCAAGAGTATGTTTTTATTTTTGTCACGGAAAAACAATTGCAACTTTTTGACATAACATCAGAGTGACTTGTTTTTAGTGAAAAAATAAAAAATACTCTTGCTCCTGCTTGTTTGAAAGAAATAAAGTTGCTCAAACAGAACTTCTCAAAAATTTTATATTATTAAGTTGTATATATGTATGTTAGAAAAAACAGAAAAAATGAAAATGAATCTGATGTTCAATCCTGATGGCAATGACGATGTGTCTGCCAGAAGGATCATCAAAGGGCAGACGACGGGATTGTTTAATCTTAATGCAGTGAAATATCCTTGGGCAAAATCACTCTATCAGGTGATGATCGGGAATTTTTGGGTGCCGGAAAAAGTTTCAGGCCTCAAAGACGATGCCCGCATGTTCCATCAGGATTTGTCACCTGAAGAACAAAGAGCTTATAAGGGAATTTTGTCGTTTCTTATTTTTTTGGATTCCATCCAAACCGTGAATTTGCCGCATCTTTCCGACTATGTGACTTCGCCTGAAGTCAATCTGATCTTGTCCATCCAAGCTTATCAGGAAGCGATCCATTCGCAGTCATATGCCACAATTTTGGAATCAGTGGTGGAAAGCAAAGAGCGCGATGAGATTTATTATTTCTGGCGTACTGACAGCATTTTGCTGGAACGCAACAAATACATCGGACAGATTTATGAGAATTTTATTGAAAATCCATCTGACGAGAATTTTTTCCGCGCCATCGTGGCCAATTTTTTGTTGGAATCGATCTATTTCTACAACGGCTTTGCGTTTTTTGACACCTTGGTGGATAAAATGAAAATGTTGGCCACCGGCAGAGTTATCGCCTACATCCGCCGCGACGAATTGACCCACATCACTTTGTTTGCCAACATCATCCGTGAAATCCAACATGAATATCCTGAAATTTATGATGAAGAAATCATCAAGGAAATGATGAGCGTGGCAGTTTCGCAGGAAATCGAATGGAGCAAACACATTTTGGGATCGCGCATTCCAGGCATGAATGAAGAAACGACCACTGACTACACCCAGTGGTTGGCTAATAATCGTTTGGCCATGCTGAACATCGGACCATTGTTTCCAGAGGCGGTGACCAATCCATACAAACATCTTGATCGTTTGCAGGACACCAATGGGGACAAGAGCAATTTCTTTGAAAGCACGGTGGTAAATTACACGCAATCAAGCAGCATGAATGGCAGCTGGGATTTCTAGATAGCTTTTTAGGCTTTAGCTTCTTAGTTTAATAGGAAATACGGCATGTAAAATACAAAAATATTAATGACTGAACCTTTCTGTACTATATTTGTGTATGTGTTACAATGAAACGCGTAAGTTTTTAATGGAATAAAAGTTTATGAACAATAAAATTTTGTTAGCGCTTTGCGTTGGGGCTGCGGTTGCCACCGGATATGTTCTTTTGAACGGCCAGTCGGCAGTTGCACCGGTGGTGCCAAAAGAGGCCACGCAGACAGGGGCTCAAGAGCTCAAGGAAACATCCGAGCCTGCTTCTGGTCAGCAAGCCCAACCGCAAACGCAATCGGAGCCAGCATCTAATCAAACTAATGACAACAAAAAACCTATGGAATTGGAAATCAAAACAACACAAGAAGGAACAGGTGATCGCGTGGTGAAATCAGGCGACACAATTTCAGTGCACTACACTGGAAGACTCACTGACGGAACCAAATTCGATTCCAGTGTGGATCGCGGAACTCCGTTTGAATTCCAAATCGGTCAGGGAATGGTCATTCAAGGATGGGAACAAGGACTTTTGGGCATGAAAGTCGGTGAAAAAAGAACACTCACCATTCCGTCGGATCTGGGTTATGGTTCCCGCGGAGCAGGAGCAGTCATTCCGCCAAACGCCACTTTGATTTTTGATGTCGAACTTATTTCGATCAAATAGTGCGAAAAAGCTTTGTATATTTTGAAAAATCCTCCAGCAACGGGGGATTTTTTAGATGTGGATGATTATGACCGTATCCATGCCTATAGATTAACTAAAAAATTCAAAATATGTTAACATTAGCTCATTCCTGAAAACGGCAAAATTGTAGTAATATTTGAAAGTCCAGGTTGCGTTTTTGTGATGCAGTTTTGTAATAAAAATCAACAAAAAATTTTGACATGTTTGTAATGAAAAATTTTTGTTTAAAATTTTTGAGGCATTTTATTGATCATTGGCATTTGCTTTTCAAATCAACAGATCATAATCACCTCAGGTTTCAAAAAAACAGTGGCTCAGGATTGAAATTTGAATCTTACGAGCATCTTAAACGATATCAAAAAAAGACCAGAATTTGTATGGTTGGTTTTTCATCGACCATTGCTTTTGTTGTTTTGGCGGTGATTGTGGTTATGACTCCTCATCTCAGAATTAAAGCGGCTTCTTTTAGCTGGCTTCAAACTGATTGGGTTGGTGGCGCAGATACTGCAATTAAGGCTGGTCATCAAACAAATCAGTCAGGTTGGACAAAATATTATTCTGCTGGATCAGTTGACGTGTCTAGTGGCGAGCTGAAACTGCAAAGATATTCGAATTAAAAACATAGCTCGCAAGCGGAAATGATCAAAACAAACATGAAAAAAAAGTTTTTCCGTCCAATAATTTTGATTTTTGCTGTATGCTTTTCGGCGGGAATTTTGTCTTTTGGCGTGCAGGCGAAGGCGGCAACAATCACTTGGAATGGTGCGACTTCATCAGTGTGGTCTTTGGGATCCAATTGGGTTGGCGGAGTTGTTCCTGCAGCAACTGACGATGTTGTTATTAATGGAGGTTATGCAAATGCTCCAAATTTGGATCTGACAGTAGGTGCAGTCACCATAAATTCTCTTTCAATTGGATCGAGCGCCGGATCTACTTTGACTATTTATAATGGGGATATGAGCACCAAGAAGCTCATTGTAAATAACGATTTGACAGTCGGTGCCAGTGGAGTTTTGACCCATGCAGCCAACAGCACTATGCAAACACACGTTTTGAATTTGCAAGTCGGAGGAAACATGACAATTGCAACTGGCGGTAAGATTGATGTAAATGGTAGAGGGTTTACTGGTGTGTCAAGAACAAATGGTTATGGTCCTGGTGCTGGAGTTGGATCATCTGGTTGGTATGGAGGCGGAGCCGGCTATGGTGGAAATGGTGGAAGCGGTACTGGCTATGCCGGTGGTTCCTCATACGGTTCTGTTTTTCAGCCAATAGATATAGGCTCATCTGGAGGTGGAGGCAATGGCGATAACAGTGGTTCCGGAGGAGGCGGAGTAAGAATCGTGGTGTTTGGAACATTCACTATAAATGGTTCAATTGTTGCCAACGGTGGTGCAGGCTATAATTATGCTGGTGGAGGTAGCGGTGGTAGTATTTGGATTACGACGGGAACTTTGAGTGGAGTTGGAACTTTAACATCCAATGGTGGCAACGCTGGAGGCAGTAATAGTGGTGCCGCATCAGGAGGACGCATTACAATTGAATATACCTCAAGCACATTTGCTGGCTCTAAAACAGCTTTTGGAGGAACAAATGGATATCAAAATGGAGCAGCGGGAACTATATATACCAAGCAAGGTTCAGCCAATGGAAATTTACTCATTGACAATAATAATATAAGCAGTGTTCATACTCAGCAAGCTGCTGGCACAAATTTTACTTTTGATAATGTGACAATTACAAGAGCGGCAACTTATATTATTCCGAATACTTCAACAATGTCAGCAATGGCATCATTATCAGGCAATGGCGCTAATGGTAATGTCGGCATCAATAGTGGAGGAACACTTAATTTGCCAACTGCTACATTTACGTTGTCTTTTCTGACAGTCACCAATAATGGAATTATAGGTACGGTTAAAAATTTAACCCTTGCATCTTCAACTTTTTATCAAAATGGATCTTTTTCTGCCTCCTTGACGGATCTGACGGTCGGAACTTCTTCAATATTTGAATTTCAAAATCTTAACACTTCAACAGCTTTTAATCTTAATAATCTCACTATTCAAAATGGTGGAAGCGTCACTCACGCTGCCAATGGTTCAATCCAGGCCAATATTCTCAATCTAAACATTGCTAATAATTTGGATATACAAACCGGTGGTAAAATTGACATAAGTGGTAAAGGGTATATTGGCAGAGCAAATGCTTCAGGTTATGGTCCTGGTGCTGGAGTGGGGTCGTCTGGCTGGTATGGTGGTGGTGCCGGATATGGAGCGGCAGGTGGATCAGATTCACATAGTGGTGGCACATCAGGCGGTTCTCCCTATGGCTCTGTTTTTCAGCCGACAGATATAGGATCGTCTGGAGGAGGTGGCAGTGGATTTAACAATCTTGGTGGTTCTGGAGGAGGTGGAACAAGAATCGTAGTTGCGGGAGTGCTTAATCTGAATGGCTCAATTATTGCCAATGGTGCTGCAGGATCTTCAAATTCCGGTGGAGGTAGTGGTGGTAGTATTTGGATTACGACGGGAACTTTGAGTGGAGGGGGAACTGCTACATCCAATGGTGGCAACGCTGGAAACAATAATGCTGGTTCTGGATCAGGAGGCCGTATAGCAATCGAATATGTCGCAAGCACATTTTCTGGAACTAAAACAGCTTTTGGGGGGACAGGTGGATATCAAAATGGCGGCGTTGGTACGATACGCACAGGTTCAACAAGTGCAGATATTGTTTCTTCGCCATATGACACAAGCAGTCCTCAAAATGTTATTGGTGGAATAATTTGGCATGAAACAATTCCTGCTGGCACTGATGTAAGATTTCAATTGCGCAGTGCGCCTGATAATGCTGGATCTCCAGGAATTTGGACAGGTTGGATGGGTCCAGACGGAACATCAGCAACATTTTTCACTGATCCTACCGGAGGAGAAACAATTCCATCTGTTTTGCGCGACGGAAATTCTGATCAATGGATCCAATACAAAGTAACATTGACGAGTACAAGCTTGGCGGCAAATCCAATCTTATCAGATGTGACTTTGAATTATGCTGTCAATGTGTCACCGCAGTTCGATGCAAGTTTCGGCACAAACGGTGTTTTGAGTTCACAGATTTCAGACAATGCTGATGCTAATTGGGGCAAATTTAAAATACAGTATGCCATCAAAGATGTGGATGCAGCTTCAGGAAATGTCACTCGAAATTATGTGACACCTTCTTTTGAATATTCATATGATGGAACAAATTGGAACACGATTAATCTTTCCAATGTCACTTTCGCAGCTCCAAATGGCGGAAACGTCACCGATATTAATCTTGATGGGAAAATTGATAATGAAGTGCTGGAAGGTGGCTATTTGACATATGCCGCTTTTTGGGATGCGAAGGCGCAGATTCCAGAAAATTATTCTGCAAATATACATATCAGAGTTACAATCAATGACAATGAAATAGTCAATAATATAGTTGCAGCAACAAGCAACGTGACAAATATTGATACCAAAAATCCAATTTTAGGAGCTGTGCCTGTAAAAGTGGATGCAACAACTGATCCTAGTTTGGTAACAATGGATGCAATTGACGACAGCGCCCTTCAAATGAAAGTTTCAACCAGTCCAATTTTCAGTGGGACAAATTGGGAGGCGTATGCTTCTCAAAAAACAATAACCTTGGCGTCTGAGCCAACAACTGTGTATGTGCAAATAAGGGACTCTTATGGCAACATAAGTCCTATTTTGAGTGCGAAAACTCCGGAAGTTCCGACAAACATGATGATCCAGGATACTTCCAATATGAGGGAAACGCCTGTCGGATATAGGCTTTTTGTTGCTTGGAAGGTTGTGGCCGCACCTTCTGACGGCTTTGCTTCCTACAAAATCTATCGTTCCTCGGATCAGTTGACATGGTCGCTTGTGGGAACAATTACTGACCGTCTGACAAATTATTTTGGAGATAATAGTGTCGCTAATGATGCCAACTTTTATTATCGCGTTATTACTAGCGATAATGATGGCAATGTTTCGGCAAATTCGGCCATTGTTAATGGCAAGGCGGATGGTGTTCAAGATGCTGGCGAAGGCGGTGGAGGTGCTGGAACAATAGTGCCTACAATTTCCAATGTGACTGTGGATCAAATTTCCACAACTTCAGCTAGGATTAAATGGACAACGGATACATTGTCCACTTCAACAGTGGGATTTTCAACGACACAAGCGAATTTTGCAGCAGAACAGGGTGTCGGCTCAATGGTGACAAGTCATGACGTAACCCTGTTTGGCCTAACGCCAAACACACAATATTATTTCCAAGCAAAATCATCAGATGCATCAAACATGCTCACAGCAGACAATAATGGCGGAAATGGCTATGCTTTCACTACATCGGCAGGTGACAATATAGCTCCGACAATCAGTGGCATCACATCTAGTGCTGTCACAGCAAATAGTGCCACCATTTCGTGGGACACTGACGAGGCAGCAACTGAATTTGTTGAATTTTCCAAGACCGATGGATTTTCACAAGGTGCATTTTTTGGAGATTATTTGTTTGCTACAACTCATTCAGTGATCCTGCAATCATTGGAAGGAAACACAAATTATTATTTCAAAGTGCATTCCAAGGATGCTTCCAATAATGAGCAGATCTCAAGTCAGCAAACATTCAAAACTGAACCAAGTGGTGACATTGTTGCTCCAATAATTTCCAATGTAAATGTTGTTCCAAGTTTCAATAGTGCCAGCTTCAGTTGGGATACCGATGAGGGAGCAAACAGCTATATCGAATATGGCACCACTAGTTCCTATGGACGTATTTATGGAGACAACAATTTTAATATTTCTCATAGTGTGCAAATTCCATATGATTTAGATCAGGAAACTACATATCATTATCGAGTTCACTCAGCTGACGCTGCCAAAAACGAAACAGTTTCAGCTGACAGCACATTCACAACCACCAGAAATCCAGCTGACATGTCTGCTCCCGTAATTTCCTCCATCAGCATAGGCGCTGTTACCTCCACTTCAGCAGCGGTGACGTGGTTGACAGATGAGCCTGCAACTAGCCACGTGGGTTATTCTATTGACAATGGCAATAGTTTTAGTGAACAGGGAAGCTCGCAGTTGACGACATTTCATAGTGTCACAGTTGTCGGTCTTGATTTAGGCGCCACGTATTATTTGCGTATCGTTTCAGTTGATGCATCAAAAAATACGGCCATTGATGATAATGCTGGTGCATACTATATAATTTCAACTCCTCAAGGACCTCAGCCGCCAACACTCATGAACATCGCAGCCAGTTCGTTGACATTTGATCAGGCAATCATAACTTGGAACACAAACATTGCTGCCAATTCTTTTGTTGAATATGGATTGGATGCGAATTATGGAAGTGCCATAGGAAAATATGCAAATGAAACAAGTCACAGTATAACTTTGACAAATCTATTGCCAAACAGCACTTATCATTATCGGGTGCGTTCAACAAAGCAAGTCGAAAATGTTTCAGGCGACAATACTTTCATGACTGCTCAAGCTCCGGATGCGACCCCTTTGGCAATTTCCACTATTGCTTCTGGTGGTGTGACAAGTTCTGCCGTAACAATAACTTGGAATACCAACAAGGATACTGATTCGGTCATCCACTATGGCAACGGAAATTCGTACACAAAAATTGCTCGCAATCAGGGAACGGCCTCGCAAACACATAGTGTCGACATAAGCAACCTAACACCGGGAACAACATATGACTATCAAATAGTTTCCACGGATGACTCCGGAAGCATCGCGTTTTCAACAAATCAAAACTTCACCACCATGAATGACACAGAAAAACCTGTTTTTTCAGACCTCTCAATCTTGGCCACAACTCAAAGCACTGCTGTCATCGCATGGAAAACTGACAAAATTTCCACGACAAAAATATCATATGGAAAAGATCATGATTTGAAAAACAGTTTGCAAACGAGTCTCGTTAATACCGAGCATTATATCTCTCTGAACAATCTTGAGGCAGGAACAAAATATTATTATAAAATTGAAGCTGTTGATTTTTTCGGCAATGCTGCCATTTCTTCTGAACAAACTTTCTATTCAAATGTTGACGAATCATTCAATCATGACCCACTTAAGGAGATAACTTTTAATGTTAAAAATCCAACATTATTAACCGACACCGATTCTGTCATAACTTTCGATACGGATCAATCAGCCGAATGCATTTTGGAATATTGGGAGGATGCGTTGCCTGAAATTCCAACCGTACCATTAAATGAAGAAGTTTTCAGCACTTCACATAATATGCATCTTTCAAAATTGAAATATTCCACAAAATACGATTACAAAGTTTATTGTCATGACAATCTGAAATATGCTCAGAATATTGATGGGAAAGACGTTTTGGATTACAAGATAATTGCCAGCAATCAAAATGATTTTACCACCAAGGAAAAAATGTTGACTGGAACGCAGTGGGGTTCGGACAATGCAGTTGATGGTGTGTCTCCAGTAATCAATAATGTTAAGGCTTCAAATGTGACAGGAGAAAGCGCCACAATAACTTGGGATACTGATGAAAAAGGCAGCAGTACTGTCGGTTGGGGCGTAAATGATGTGAATGAGAATGGCTCAAATAACCAGTTGGTGAATTCAACCACTGGTAATTATGTGACAAACCACACAGTCTTGGTCAATGGGCTTATTCCGGCAACCAAATATATTTTCGTGGCTGTTTCTTTGGACGCCTCGGGAAATATATCACAATCTTCGCAATCCTCATTTACCACTGCCTCCCCATCTTCACTTTCATCAATCAAGGCTGAGTCAAAAAGTCTGGGTGAGGCCGTCATCACTTGGAAAACTTCACAACAAACATCTTCAACCGTCGAATACGGCCTTTCCACCAGTTATGGAGAAAAAAAGGAGAACAACACGTTGAGCAGCGATCATACAATTTCACTTTCCAATTTGACCCAGGGCATGGTATATCATTACAGAGTCAAAGGCCAAGACGCTGATGGTAAACTGTATGCTTCTTCGGATCAAACCTTTGAACCTAAATCACCAGCTGAAATCACAAGCATTTCCATCAGCGAGATCAGTGAACATGGGGCCACGGTGAATTTTAAAACAAGTGTGCCAACGGATGCGAATGTTTCTTTCACAGACGTCAAAGACAATCACACAACTGGATCACAAGGCTCAAGAGAACTTGCGACTGATCATAAAATAAAACTCAGCAATTTGCTTCAAGGAACAACTTTTTCCATAATGATAGCTGTAAGGGATGAACAGGGTACGGAATCCACCATGAAAGCCCCTGATCTGACCACAGGCCAAGACACTACGCCGCCTGAAATAGTTAATGTGAAAACTGACAGCGCCTTGACCCAATCAGACAAAGTTCAAACCATCATTTCCTGGAAAACTAATGAGCAGGCAACAACCAGCATTCTCTACAAAGAAGGCATGAATGGAGAAGAAAAAGAATTGAAGATTTCAGATAATCCAACCATTTCCCACATTGTTGTCATCACCATTTTTAAACCAGGTACGGTATACGATTTCATGGTAAAGTCTGTTGACGCCTCAGGCAACGAATCAATCTCAAACAATTTTGCCCTGCTCACTCCCAAGAAAAAAGAAAATATCATCCAGATAATAATTGGAGATTTTGCCGGCATTTTTGGATGGGTACACTTCAATTAATAGCGCTTTCTGTAAGGAAAAAGTGATATTCGTCAAGAATATTGCTTTTTTGAAGATTTTTTTGCACTCGACCTGTCTGGGAAATCCGTGTATAATATTTAGGGAAATAATGGAAACATTTAAGCATATAAACATTTAAGCATATAAAAGGATGAAAATAATCGATGATGAAATCAAAAAAGTTGTGGAAGTTTTTGCAGTTTTGGAATTGACGCCGACGCAGGCAAAAGAGCAGGCGGAAAAATTGAAAAATGCTTTGCTAATGGACATGGTGGCCGAGGCATTTGCGGAAAAGGGGCAGATGATGGAAGATGCCAATTTCACCCAGGATGATGTGGAAGATTTTTTGACCGACAACTATGAAGAGGAAGAAATCGAAGAAATTTTGTCCAGGGTTTCCCGCGATGTGGTGGTGGAATATTTCTCAAAAATTCTTAAAAATGTTGAAGAAGACAAATTGGTAAAGGTTAATGAAATCTTGGCAGCCAAATTTGAATAGCCTTGTATTTTTTTCAGGAGGCGTATAAAATGTATAAATAATAGGACTTACACATTTGCCCTCGACCAAACATCAAAGTTCATCATACACGGTTTTTTATGAAACAAAAATAATCTTTGGGCTGACCTCACCTTATGTTTGGCTCGGACAAACGCGTAATTCCTAAGTAATCAATTAATCACAAAAATATGATTTTCAATAAGGGACGAATTGCATTCGCTGAGCCGGATGAAGACGATGACGACGATGAAGACTGCGGCGATTTCGGCTGCTAGTTGTTGCATCAAAATTGAACAAAACATAAAAAATGTCCTTTTTTAAGGGCGTTTTTTTTGTTGAAATTTTATTTGACACTGAAGCGTATCAAGATGTATTATACCCCCATAGGGTATGCTGATGGTGGGAGTATTTTTAGTTTTTGATCGTTGATTTTTGAAAAACGGAAGATTATTTTTTTTAAGATAATGGCAATATGGAAAATATCAATCAAGAAGGGAAAAGCAGTATCGGTGTTGTCGGGTTGTCAGTGATGGGGGCGAATTTGGCCAGCAACATTGCTGATCATGGTTGGAAAGTTTCTGTCTACAACAGGTCTCGCGAAAAAACCGATCTGCTTGTTTCGCAATATGCTGGAAAAAACATGAGCGCCCAATTTTCTTTGGAAAATTTCGTGCAATCTTTGGAAAGTCCCAGAAAAATTTTGCTGATGGTGCAGGCAGGAAATGTTGTGGATGAAGTCATTGCCAGCATTCTGCCATTCGTTTCAAATGGCGACGTGATTATTGATGGCGGCAATTCTTTTTTTGGAGACACCATCAGAAGGGAACAAGAACTTAGGGAGAAAGGAATAATCTTTGTGGGCATGGGAGTTTCAGGAGGAGAAGAAGGCGCCCGCAGAGGGCCATCAATCATGCCTGGCGGATCGCTTGAAGCATGGAAAAACATCAAACCCATCGTCGAAAGCATTGCTGCCAAGGATTTTCATGGCAAACCATGTGTCACTCATGTCGGTTCTGATGGTGCAGGACATTATGTGAAAATGGTCCACAATGGAATCGAATATATCGACATGCAACTTATTGCTGAAACATATTGGATCATGAAAATGGGACTTGGAATGAAGAATGATGAAATCGCAGCCCAATTCGAAAAATGGAACAAGGGGCGATTGGATTCATATCTGATTGAGATAACCGCAAAAATTTTGCTGGCCAAATATGCCGATGGGACATTTGTTGTTGATTCGATTTTGGATAGCGCCGGAAGCAAAGGCACTGGCAAATGGACATCGGAAGAAATTTTGGAATTTGGAACAGTCGGATTCGGATTTGTGAGTGCTGTCATTGCGCGCTTTGCGTCAGCCCAAAAAAAAGAAAGGATCAAATTGTCAAAAGAATTTCCCAAAAACAGCCCAAGCAAAATGGCAATCGGAATGGAGCAGCTTGAAAATGCCTTGTATGTTTCAAAAATTTTGGCGTATGCCCAGGGATATGAGCTTTTGAACGCGGCTTCCAAAAAATATGCATGGAATTTGAATTTCCAAGAAATTTCAAGAATTTGGGAAGGCGGATGCATCATAAGGGCATCTTTTCTGAAAGAGCTTGAGGAAGCTTTTGCTAAAGACAACAATGGCTCGATTCTGACTTCTTCGGTTTTCAAAAAATCCATTGAAAATGGCACAAGCGATTTGCGATTGATTGCGTCAGCGGCAATCATGAACTCTTTGCCTGTTCCGGCGTTTTTGTCAGGCATTGCATATTTTGACAGCATGACGAATGAATTCCTTTGCGCAAACATGATCCAGGCACAACGGGATTTTTTTGGAGCGCACACTTTTCAAAAGGAAGTGGATGGAGATTTTTTTCATCACGATTGGGACTAATTTTTTCTTCTCATACTATTTTGGTATGGATAAAAACATCAATTCTAACAATTGGCACAGCATTGCAAATCCCGAGGAAGGGGCGGCTTTTCTGGGGCTGGAAATTTCCAAAGAAATGATGCGGCTTGATGATGCGCCGCTGCTGTTTTTTGTTTCTGGCGGCAGTTGTCTGACTGTTTTGCCCAAAATCGAAAGCAATGATTTTGGCAAAGTGACGGTGGCTGTTTTGGATGAGAGATTTGACCAGACGAACGAAAACAACAATTTCAGCCAGCTTGAAAAAATGTCTTGGAGTGATGAATTTTTGAAAAAAGGCGGAACATTCATTTCAACAAAAATTCTGGGCGGCGATACCCAGCAGAAATTGGCCGACAGATTTCGCTCCGGAATTGAAAAATGGATCAATGAAAATAATGGCGGCCGCATGATCGCTTTGTTTGGCATGGGTAGTGACGGACACACGGCAGGAATCTTTCCTTTTCCGGAAAATCAAAAGCAGTTTTTTTCTTTGTTTGATGGCGATGATATTGTTGCTTCATATGATGCCAAAGAAAAAAATCAGTTTCCCAAAAGAATAACGGCCACAAATGCTCTTTTTAAAAAATTAGAAATCGCTTTTGTATATGCTTACGGCGAAGAGAAAAGAAAAGCATTGCTGGAATTCGTGATTGGCGAGAAAAAAACAAATGAATTGCCGTTGATGTTTCTCAAGAATGTCAAAAAAGTTAATATCGTAACTGATGCAAAAATAATATTATGAAAACATTCATCTTGTTTGGAGCCAGCGGTGATCTTGCCAGACAAAAACTCTATGCGGCATTGTTTGAGTTGTATGCCGAAGAAAGCGACTTCAGAAGAATAGGTTTTGCCAGGACTGAAATGACCAATGCCGAATTCAGGGAGATCGTCAAGGAATCCGTGGAGGCCTATGTTGCCAAGCCTGACAGCAAAAAGTTGGAGAAATTTTTGCAGACCTGGGAATACGTCAGCGGTTCATATGATTCAAACGGAATCGCGCAGCTGGCCCAATGCTGCATTGTGGGGGAGGTTTTTTATTATCTTTCCATCCCATCAGGGCTGGAGCTCATACAAGGTGTGGTCAACGGTTTGGCAAAAAACAATTTGATAAACGATGGAAGCTCGATTGTTTTGGAAAAACCTTTCGGTTTTGATTTCGGATCAGCTAAAAAAATAAATTTGTTCGTGCAGAAACATTTCAAGGAAACCCAGATTTATAGGATCGACCATTATCTCGCCAAAGATCTGGTTCAGGATATGCTGGCCTTGCGATTTGCCAATCCGATTTTCGAACCAATTTGGAATGGAAAATATATTGAAAAAATAGACATCGATATCAAGGAAGATGAGGGCATCCGCTCAAGAGGGCAATACTATGACAAAGCCGGAGCCATAAAAGACATGATCCAAAACCACGCTTTGCAACTTTTGGCTTTTTCAACCATGGACAAACCAGCAAGCTTGTCCGCCAAATCGATACATGAAGGAAAAAATGCAATTTTGAAAAGAATAAAACTTTGGAGCGAGTCAGCTGCAGAAGCAATTTCCATCGGTCAATATGACGGATACAAAAACGAACCTTATGTTTCGCCTGATTCCGACACCGAAACATTGGCTTCAATAAAAGTCCGCATAGATTCTCCAAAATGGAGAACTGTTCCGGTAACGATAACTTCCGGAAAAAAAATGGATAAAAAAACGACTGACATCACCATCCATTTCAAAAAGAATTCAAAAAACATTTGGGAAGGCAGAGGCTGCGAGGTTCAGAACAATATCATCCACATAAATGTGCAGCCGGACAATGACATAAGATTGAAACTTAATTCCGAATATGACGCAAGCGACAAATGCGCCTATCCGACCGAACTGAGATTCGGTTTCAGGGACAACAAGATGTTGTTGAAGGAACCATACGAAAATGCTTTGAGGGACTTGTTTGCGCATGATCAATCCATATTCATAAATTCAAAAGAAATTCTTCTTTCGTGGAAATTTATTGATGGGGTTTTGGAAAAAATAAAACCTCTCAGAAAAAAAATGCTGAAAAAATATTAAAAAAATATTTTTTGCGAAAATTCTGGTGCCAAATTTGCTCGTTTTTATTTCTAAAGAGTCCTTCAAATGAGGGCTCTTTTGGGTCTGCTTGGATTATTGCCAGGGTCGTGCTATAAGTGAATTAAAGTTGCGTGCGCGGTGTAATATTGGTTATATCTTTAAACACCTGAATATATGTCTTCCCCAAAAAAGAAATCATGGTTTTTCTATGCCAAGCAGGTTTCGTTGGGCTTTTTGGATGCTTTTTTGGTCATGATTGCTGTCGGTATTGTGTTTGTCGTTTGGGTTTATTATAGTGCCACGCCTGCTGCCAGTCAGTTGGTGCAACGGAAAATCGCCCAAACTTCGACCATCTATGACAGGAGCGGCGAGCATGTCTTGTATAAGCTGCATGGCGAAGAAGATCGCAAGATCATTGCCCATGACCAAATTCCGGACATAATGCGCAAAGCCACCATTGCCACTGAGGATGCCAATTTTTATCATCATCCCGGCATTGATCCGATTGCCATTGTCAGGGCGTTGAAAGTGAATATTCAAAACGATGGCATCCGCCAAGGGGCATCGACCATTACACAGCAACTTGCTCGCAGTGCCTTTTTGACCAGGGAACAGACAATGAAACGCAAATTTTTAGAAGCCATTTTCGCTTTGAAAATCGAGCGGCACTATTCCAAGGATGAAATTTTGGACCAATATCTGAATCAGGTTCCCTATGGCGCCAATGCTTATGGCATCGAAGCTGCCAGTGAAACATATTTTGGAAAACCTGCCAAAGAATTGACTTTGGACGAAGCGGCATTTTTGGCCGCGCTTCCCAAGGCGCCTTCATATTATTCTCCCTACAACACCCATCACAGCGAAGTTGTGGCCAGGCAAAAATCAATTTTGAGACGCATCGGAGAACTCGGTTTGTCCAGTGATTCGGATGTGCAAAATGCATTGGCCGTGGACACTTTGGCAAAAATAAAAGCACCGATCCAGCC
>JAQTLF010000026.1 GCA_028715015.1 Candidatus Moraniibacteriota bacterium
AAATCAGTCAATGCCGATGAATCAGCCTTGACCAAAGTCAATTGCGCAGTCGGTGAGGTTGTCCCGATGCCAACGTTTCCATTGGTGTCAATTAATAATTTTGTTACGCCTTGATAGCTGAATTGGCTTTGTCCATTCGAATCATATACCATATCTGTGCCAGCACTCCAAATTCTGTTATAGCCAATACCGGACGCCGAATCAATCCTAACAGAAGACCCGTTAAACTGTATTGCTCCATTTGTTAAACCGCCGACTTCCATTTTTTTTCCTGGAATTGTCGTTCCAATTCCGACGTTGCCGTTATACAAAGCCAAAACATTACTGTTAATATCAGCACCAGTGGTTGGATTTATATAGGAAAAAACAAGTGCACCAGTGGTTGTTCCTGTGCCCTGAGTGTGCAATTTATATGAATATGTGGAATTTTGATCAAACAAAATTCCGCCTGCACCTCCGATACTTCCACTGCTTTGAAACCTTGCTGTGTATGATGTGACAGTGTCTCCCGCAGAAGCCACTTGCAATCTTGCTCCAGGAGCCGTCGTCCCAATTCCTACATTGCCCCCTGAAGGATTCAGCAAGATGTTGTATGCGGTTGCAACGCCATCTTTGCGACCGGCTTGGAGCCAGGCATCGCCATTGTCATTTTTGACCCCCATAAACAGGCCATAGGCATTGGCCGAACTTGTCAGTGACAAAATTCCCGAGGCTGTTCCGGGAGCCATGACACTGTTGTTGTTGGAAATAAGGTCTTTCACTTGCAATGCCGTGGCCGGTGTGGTGACATTGATTCCCACATTTCCAGCACTTGTAATACGCATTTTCTCAGTGGTGAAGGCACCATTGGCTCTGGTGCGCAAAGCCAGATATCCGGCACTGTTCGCATCAGTGGCATTTTCTTTAGCGCCGACAATCATTCCATAGGTTACCAATGCAGCTCCCGCTGTGTTGTATCTTGAACCCAATCCCAGCGCTCCACCGACATCAATTCCAGGCGCATCAGAAGAAAAAAGCCCTAAATTTACTTTGTCACTTGTGTTTATGCCTTTACCGGTTATGCCAGCGATATTTAAACTGTTATAAGTGTATGTTGATCCATCCTGATTTACTTCGAATTTTGACAAAGGCGCAGTCGTTCCGATTCCGACATTACCACTCACCAACAAATTGCCAGCGCCAGCATCAGGAGAAGTGTATCCTATTGCCAATCCTCCAGTAGCACCAATCCTCATTCTTTCTATGTTATTTGTATAAAACAATGCCGCATTGTTGGTGATGCTTCCCAATCCCAAAGCAGTGCCTGCTCCGGCAACACCGAAAAATGTTTGCACTGTCGGATTGTCCACTCTTATCAGATTGTTCACGCCTGCTGTGACTGTGGAAACATGCAGCAAAGAGCTTGGACTCGTCGTTCCAATTCCCACATTGCCACCAGCAGGATTCAACAAAATGTTATAGGCAGTTGCCACGCCATCTTTGCGACCTGCTTGCAACCAGGCATCACCATTGCTGTTTTTCACACCCATGAACAAACCATAAAGATTGGCTGAACTTGTCAGCGACAAAATTCCCGACGCCGTTCCAAGAGTCATCACATTGTTGTTGTTTGCCACCAGATCTTTTACCTGCAAAGTCGTAAATGGCGCAGTAGTATTGATTCCGACATTGCCGCCATTTTGCAAAACCAATTGTGTTGTGGAAGAATTTGTTCCCAAACTAAGACCAACCGTTGAATTTGTATAAATCTTAGCAGAGCCACTGACCAAATTTTCCATAACCAAGGTGTTGACTGGTGTTGCTTGTGTTGCATAAAATGAACCGCCAACAACTCTGGCGCTACCGACAACATCCAATTTGTTTCCTGGATTTGGAGTTCCGATTCCCACATTGCCGTCACTGGTGATTCTCATTCTTTCTGCTTGTGTTCCTGCAGTCACACTGTCAGTGACGAATGATATTGCTGCTGGCAAAAAACTTGCCGTTGCACTTCCATCTTGAACACCGGCAATATATGAACCTGTATTGAATGCTCCGCCAGCATCAACTCCTTGAAAATAGACAGCGCCCAAATTTTGACTGGTCACCGTTGTAGTAAGAGTTCCCAACGTGTTTGAATTGCTACTGCGAAACACAAGACCGCCATTATTGGTCAACGTGTTGGAATAATTTGAAACATACATTGTGTTTGGTGCTCCCGCCTCAGCCAATTCAAGTTGTCCAGCCGGCGTCGTCGTTCCGATTCCCACATTTCCAGTACCTTTTATTCTCATTGTTTCATATGTAGCACCAAAATTCTGTCCATTAAAAACAATGTCTTGCGAAGTTGCAGCTGTAGAAATAGTCAGATCATTGTTTGCTCCCGTGAGTCCTTGACCTCCCCATGCCGCACCTTTATGCAGTAAAAATCCATATATCGTATGGGATTGCGTAATATCAACATAAGCAGTATTGCCACTGCCAGTTGGTGCTATTGAAAGCGTTCCTCCAGAGTTAACGCTTAAATTGGCATAATTTAAGGCATCATAGGAAAGTCTGATTTTATTATCAGTTCCAAAAACATCCAACTTTGCACCCGGTGCAACCGTCCCAACTCCAACTCTGCCGTTTGTTGTATCAATGTTTATTGTTCCATTTCCAATGTTGAGTGCGGAGGTTGAAGTTGCGAGTGTCCATGTTTGCGCTTGCATGGAAGTCAGTCCGCCTGGCGCATCCAAAACAATTCCGCCAGCATTGAAAGTTCGCAATGTCAGATCGTTCGATTCGAATGGTTCGCCAACTTCGATCGTGAACGGAGAATTTGTTTTGATGTTTGAAGCGGTTTGATTGGTGAAAATCATATCATAGGCCAAAGAGATGTCACCAACGGAAGTGAAAGAAGTCGGCACATTGAAAGATGCCTGCACTGGAGAAATGGTCAGCAAATCACTGCCTCCCGAAGCGACCGTCAACAATGCGCTTGGCGCTGCTGTGCCGATTCCCAATCGTTTGTTAGTATTGTCCCAGAAAAAATTGGCATTGTCTTGAGCATACACTCCCGAAGCTCCAGCAAAAACTATTGATCCTTGAGTAAATTGTGTGGCTGTTCCTGTTCCGCCTTGAGTCACACCGATCGTGTTGCAAGCTGCCAATTGGTTGGAAGCGTTGCGACAAAGAAGCGTGCTGGTGTTTGTTGTTCCCAGTGTTGCAAAGGCCAATGTCCCAGTGAAATTTGCAGCTGCGGAAATTGTTTGACTGTTGATTGTTCCAGTGAATGTGTTGTTGCCTGCGCCGGAGAAAGTTGCGTTTCCAGTTGCCACCAAATTTCCCGCCTCATCAACTTTGAATTTTTGCGTTCCTCCAACTGCCAATCCCAAAAGAGTGTACCCTGCAGTTGCTGTGGCAGGATTGACATACACAGTTCCTGCACCAACAGTGTTGCCTGTTGGTGTTCCAGTTATTTTCACATAGCCGTCGCCAATCAGATTGTTGGCGTTGAAAGCTTGCGGCACTGATCCGATTCTTTTGCGCGGTATCATTTCAGCATCGGCGCCCACAGTGATTCCCAAATAATATGCGTCTTGTGAAAAATCAATTGAAATTGAATTATCCCCAGCCACCGTGTCGCCCAACATGATGGAAAAAATTCCGTTGGCCACCGCCACCGTTCTGGCAGTCGGAGCTCCGGTTGTTCCGCGCGCTGTCCAAATCGGAGTTCCCGCACTGGCAACCGTGTACAAACTTATTTTCATGCTGTAGTTTCCATCAGCCACCGCCACTCCGGACGCATCAGTGAGTTTTCCTTGATAGTTGATCTGCTTATTGATGCCTGTTGCAGCTTGTGAAAAATTGCCCAACAAAAACACGCCGCCAATCAAAATTGCCAAAAACAAAACCACCAATTTCGCAATGGATTTCACTTTTTTTGGATTATTTTTATTTATTTTTGGATTTGTGGGAAGCATCACCGGAGGACTTTTTTTAATTTTTCTTTTTCTTGGCTTTATTGCCTACAAAAGGCGCATTTTCCCTACCCAAAAAACATGCTTTTTCATGTCTGAATTATATCACAAAAAAAGCATTTTTTGAATGCTTTTTTCAAAGTTATGCACAGGTTGTTTTGGCTTGTTCAAGAGAAATTATGGCGAGCCGACAGACGGCCCAAAACGAAGCGAACTGCCCTCGTTCATCACGTTGGCAATCTGCTCTTTGGTAAGCGCATAATTGTATATTCTTACATCATCAACTTGACCATTAACTTGATACCCAGCCGTATAACGACCAATATAAACATTGCTAGCATTTGAACCAAGTACGGCACCATTAATTGTATTTTTTAAATTTCCATCAACATAACATTGCATTTTACCAGAAACAGCATCAAATGTTCCAGTCAAATGATACCATGTGCCAACAGTCAAGGCACCCATTGAACAATTATACCGCGTTGCAGTCGGACCATAGATAGACCACATAGCATTACTAAGTGATCCACCATAAATATAATATGACCCTGAAGTTCCACCAGCAGCTTTATTTATAAGCATCCAACTAGTGTCTGCATCAAATTTAATCCAACCAGTTGCAGTTATTGATGACGGCATAAGTGCTGATGAATGAGGGACAGTAACAGCGTCATCAATTCCATCGAGTTTCAAACTTGATCCGAATTTTCCACTAGCCCCGTTGCCCCAAGCGGTCGAAGCTGTCGAGCATGTTCCCGCACTTGTCTGAGAGCCTGAAGCCCCGATAATCACTGCCCCATTGTCACCATTGCCCGACGCATCAAAAAGCGTGTTTCCCTGACACTCATCCATTTTCCACCAACCGATCGGTGCGCCGCGATTAAAATCCCAAGCAATCTGCGCCGGCGTGCGCGCGTAGTTGTAAACTTTGGCATTGTCCACCGATCCATTGAAATAGTAACCCGCCAAAGGTCCGGTGCCAGTCGCGTTTCCATATTGACCAACATAGAAAGGATCGGTTGATTGCATGTCCACAGCCGCTTGCCCGCTGATTGAAGTTGAATTTTTCAAAGCGCCATCGACATAGAGTGACATGTTTCCCGTCCTGTCAAAAACAGTTGTGATCATGTGCCATTTGCCATCAGCATAGGCTGCAAATGGGGTGCCGGTGGATGTCACCACCGAAGATCCTTCAAAAATTGTAACAATATTTCCGGCTGATATATTGGTGGCATATCGTCCAGACAAACCGCGAGCGGAACTTTTTCCAATCAGGCCAGTGTTGGCAGTGGAAGTTGTTTTCACCCAAACATTGGTCGTGAAAGAATTCGTGCTCATGTCCAAAACGTCGCCCATGTTCAAATATTGGCTCGAGCCATCAAGCTTCAAGGCGCTGCCGGTTTTTCCCTGGGTCCAAAGCGGAGAACCAACCAGTGCCGCATCGGTTCCATTGCCACTGGTGTCTTTGGCTGAAATTCCTGTTTTTTCATCAAAATTCCATTCGGCCACAGGCGAATTGCACGTCGAAACGTCGCCTGGGACGCAATATTGGGCCTTGGAGGCGTTATCCCCCGCCCCAGCCGAAATACCCGCCGACGCCATTGTCACCGATTTACCCTGATTGTAGTCAGTCGCAACGTCGGAAGATGAGAGCGCGTAATCATATATTTTAACCTCATCAATAAAGCCATTAAACTTATAGCTGGCATAGCTGGATGCCCAAATTCCCATGCGAATTGCCTGACTCACTTGGACAACAGTTGCAGCCCTGGTGTCTTTCAACACGCCATTCACATAAAGTTGGATATTTGTGCCATCATATGAAACAGCCGCATAGCTCCATTGATCTAAAACAACTTCAGGAGCAGTGACAACATAGCTCAAATATCCACCCACACCATTTCCATAACAAACACTGATCGAACCATCCCTTGGAACAATATTTATGCCACTTGCAGGTGCGCCATGTTTCAAATTGGTAACCACAGCCGCCCATTCAACAAAGGCTGTTGTCGGTTTGAACCAGGCGGAATAAGTAAACGTTGAGTTTATTGTTTGAAGCGTTGTTTGAACATAACCATTCGAAAAAGAAAGTGCTTTTCCAAATTTTCCATCAGAAGTCCATGTTGGCAAGGTTATTCCTGCCAATGCTCCATTGGCAGATGAACCTGTTGTTCCTGAATTGTTAGTCACCAATCCACTGCCTTCATCCATTTTCCAATATCCGACTGGTTCACTAGATTTTATTGTTTCTGATTTTCCACCCAATGTCACAGCCGCTCCATCTTTTGCGCCCATGCCAGCAAGACCGGCGTTATAGTCCATGGCAATCTGCGCGGCACTGCGAGCATAGGCATATATTTTTGGTTCGTCAATCAAGCCATTAAATCTTGTGATGGTTGAATTATTATTATCAAACCCAATATTAACACTATTGCTTGGCCATCTTGTCGTTCCAAGCCAAGTGGTGGCGGTTGAATTTTTTTCCACGCCATCCGTGAACAAATGTCTGTTGGTTCCGTCATATGTCAAGCAAACTTGATGCCAATTATTGTCATATAAATTGCCACTGGCAGCCACAACCGGACTAGTTGTTCCATTATCTATTCTTGTATTAAAATTACCACTTCCATCCAAAAACATCGTCAGACCATAGGTCATGCTAAAAATTCCATTATAGGTCATGCCGGCTGCGAGCCCGGGAGTTTTGATCCAACTGCAAACTGAAAAAGTGTTCAAAGGAAAATAGTCACTGCCAACTCCCATGCTGACATTGTCATTCACACCATCAAAAGCCAGACATTTTCCAGACAAACATTTGTCTTCTGTTTGCCAACCAGAATTTGGCGAAGATGTTGCTGACATGTTTACCAATGTTGCACTGTTGGGAATCGGATAGCGCACAATGACCACGCCACTGCCACCAGCAAAAGCAGTTCCGGCCGCATAGGCCGCGTCTCCTCCTTTTCCGACATTGGCAGGACTGGCCACGGGAGTGTTGGCCCCGCCAGCTCCTCCTGTGGCATAGGTCACGGAACTTCCAGAAATGGAAAGTGCCAAGCCTGGGCCCCTGTCTCCTCCAACATGACTTGCTTTGTTGTCGCCGCCAATTCCGCCTGCACCTCCTCCGCCAGCTCCGCCAGCCCAAGAAAGCATGGAGGTGTTTCCTCCTGCATTTCCCTGTCCTGCGACTCCCGTTCCCCCATTGTGAACAGTTGCATATCCATTGTATCCGCCTCCTCCACCAGATCCGCCATTGCCTCCGTTGACGCCTGTTCTGGCGCCATATCCACCTCCATTGGCCGTGATTGAGCCAAAAACAGAGTCTTGCCCATTGCTTCCATTTTGATTGGCGCCGGCAGTTCCAGGCGCTCCGCCACCTCCCACCGTCACCGCCACGGCTTGCCCTTGTGTGACCGAAACAGATGTGTTGTAGACCAATCCGCCCGCGCCTCCACCTCCGCCTCCACCTGAGCCTGTCGCTGAAGAACCTCCTCCACCGCCACCGCCCACAACCAAAACTTCCACATTTCCGCCTTTGTTGACCGTAAATGTTCCTGAACTGGTGAAAGTGTGCACTCTGAAGCCACCAATATCTTGCACGGTTCCGCCAGTGGCGCTGATCTGTGCCGGCGAAGTCACACTGTCGTTGGCAACTGTGCCTGTGCCTTCATCAAATTTCCAATAGGCCAATGGGCCAGTTGTTTTTTCTTCACTGCCAAAAGCTCCCACTGCATAGTTGGAAGCTTCGGTGGCAAAATCATCGCTGGAAAATCCGTCAGCCGCCGTCGGATTGCCATAATATTCAAAAATGGTTTGCGCCCCTGCCGGAAAAGACTCGAAATTCACATGCACCGCGGTGCTGGCAGTTCCGCAGCCCGAGACCACGAAATATTGCAACAAATTTCCACCTTGATTGGTGAAACGCAAATCGCCGCAATTCGTTTTGAATTTTGTCGTGTCAGAAGTGTCCAAAGTCAGCGCCACAAACACATTGGTTTGCACGGTTGTGTTATTGGTGATTTGGATGGATTTTCGATATTGCCAAGAATCATTCCACCAAGCAGCTGCCGCTTTATTGCTGTGCCAATAGAAAAATCCTCCTGCAACCAACGTCAAGACAAGCAAGGATGCGATCGATGTCCTTTGACGTTTTTTGAAAACAAAAAAAATCGCCCGCCTGAAAGTTGCGATTTTTTTTCTCAAAAACAAAAATATTTTTGCAATAAAACTGGACTTCATCTTTGAATTATATCACAAAAACTCTTCTTTGCAGATGACAAAATTGTTTCAAAAATATTTCAAAAATAAATATTTGCTTTTGAGGCCATCCACAGCGAGAATGAGTAATGCTGAATTAACTGAATCTGCGTTTTGTCATTCCCGTGAAAACGCCGTGCCCGCCTTTGGAGGGGGAATCTAGGATTGAGCCTTGCCAAATCGCCAACCTGGATTCCGAATCCCTGGTCGGACAGACAAGTCCTGAATGACAAAATGATCAGGAAAATCCTGCTCATTATTGCTGCCGACTGTTTCTTCTTCTGATTTCAAGAAGCCTTCTGGCAAAAAGCGTGCCGATTCCGACAATCAAAAAAAACACAATTGGAAAAAATTTTCCAAAAGCAAAGGTTGATTTTTCCAACAGTTTTCCACTGCCATCTTTGAAAGACACTTTGATTTCATATGCCCACCAAGGCGAAAGGTTCGAAATGTTTTTTTGAAAAGTGAATGTTTTTCCGGGAAAAACGAAATGATTGTCAAAAGGAAATTCAACTTTGTCCCTGAGCAAAACATTGGTGGCCGACACCCTGGCCTGAGGAATGAATTGCACATCGCCGATGTTGGCATATTTGGCTTCGACATCGATTGAATCATTGATCAATTTTGGGCAATTCAAACTTTCAATTTTTCCCGATGGATTTTTGGCATCTTTTCCTGACAATATTTCATACACTCCCACACTGCCCGAAACCTTGGGACCATTTTCCGGCAAAGAATTTTGCGCAGAAAAAGTGACCAGCGTCATCATGGCAAAAGTGTTCGTTTGTCCGGCAGGAATCTGCATCGTGCCAATCACTGTTTTGGCTTGCTCTGGCTGCAAAACGAAGTCGTTTTGATCGAATGTCACCCAACTGCTTGGTCCGTCGGCGCCGTCGAGAAAAATGAAATTATTGTCATTGCCAATGGCGATGTCACGTTCTTTGAGATTGATGTTTTGCGCCTCATTCATCTGATTTTTCACATCAAATGAAAATCTGAGTTCCTTGCCGGGTTCCATGCGCAGCATCAAAACCGAAGTGTCGATGCTGAGACCAGTTATTTCAGCCGAAACATTTTTGGCAAAAAATGATCCGACCAGCAAAAAAAATGTGAGACTTAAAAAAAGTTTTCTATTTTTTCTCATTGTTGTTTTTCGAATTGTTTTTGCCGCTCATTCTTCCTGCACTGAAGATGATCCAAAGAATCAAAAGTGAGAAGAACACGATTGCGACCAATTTCCAAGGAATGACAAAGAATGTCGTGCTGCCGGCAATGATAACGCTGCCATCTTCGGAAGTCAGATTTATTTTAGCTTCATATTTTCCAATGTCCAGCAAGGAAAAATCCCAATTCAGATCTTCGATGCTTCTGACTCTGTCTGGATATAGCAAATGAGGAATCATGTCCAAAGTTGCCATGTGTTTTCCAAATTTGAAAATGTCCACTGTTCCTGAAATTTTGAAGGGGAAGTTTCCCGTGTTGGCCAGCTGAGTGTTGAAGCTCACTGGGTTGTCAATGAAAACTTTTTTGGTCGGTGAAAACATCGCCAAATTGCCTTTTTCATTGATCGGTTCTTTTCCTTTGACTCCGAAAGTCAGCAAAATTCCCAACCTGGTGGTGACATTCAATTGCACCGGCGCATTGGAAGTTTCTTCTTCGATTGGTTTTTTGGTGAAAAAAATAACCCCATAATATCCACCTGTTGGTGCGGTCATGGGAATTTTGGCAGAAAAGTTCACCGCCTTAGCCTCACCCGGTTCCAATCTGAACGGCTCTTTGTCAACACTAATCCAATTGATGACATCGTAGGCTTTCAAAGGATGGTTTTCATTTGGAACAAAAAATCTCGTGTTGTTTTGCAAATCCTGATTGACTGAAAAATCCTGAATTTCTGTTTCTATATTGATCGGCACATTTGCGTTGTTTTTCACAAACACCACCCCTTGCCTTTCATCGTTCAAATCAACCACCCAGTCATAGCGCAGTGGTGAAATCTGAAAAGTGTTGTCGATCTTTTGAATTTCGCTCTGTTGAGCCTTGGCATTTCCAATACCAAACAAAAACAAAAATGAGAATACCAAAAACATCACCTTTCCCACCTTCGTCTCAGTCAACAATCTTTGCATAATTTTTTCTTATTTGATAAAAAATGACTTGCGTATATATGCTCTTATTATACAAAATTTTTACCAACTAATCAAATAGCCTAAATGCGATATTTTGCAATAAAAATCCCGCCAAACACGATTGTTTGGCGGGAAGATAAACACATAAAAAACACTCAATTCAAATATTATCTGTTCTGACAAAACAGTCCCGTCGGAGAAAGAATGAATGTCCTTCGCACATAATAAGGATCTTGACTAAAAACAGAAATGAGGATTTGACCTTTTTCATTGATAAGCATCTGGTTCGTCCAATAATCTGAACCGACCAATGTCCTTATTTTTTCATACAGATCGATATTTTCATTGCTGTATGTGTCCAAGAAAAATGGATGGTACTGATTTTGAACAGCAGGATAAGCCAGACCAACAATCTGAGCTGAATTATTCATGCCATAAACACTACCATAGCCGTATTGATATACAATGCCACTATCCCATATTGTTATTATTGGATTGTAAGCATAATCATATGCTGTGCCAAATGCTTGACTCTTGTCATTAAGCCCGGAAACTCCACTGCCTCCTGGAAATTCAACAGCAACGCCATTTTCCCAGATGTATGTGTGAAATGTCGAACCGTCATAATCAAGAATTTGATACAGCACCTGTCCCTTGTTGTTCACGCGCATCTGATAAAGACCAAGCATCACAGATCCGATCTCTGTCACAACACCGTCTTTTAAGAAATACATTCCACGGATGTTTCCTTCCCAGTTCATGTATTTCCCAACCACTGTTCCGGAGTCATTAACGCCAAGAGCAAATGAAAACAAACGATTTGTATCATTGTTAACATTCAAATCTCTAATCACGCCGCCTTCCCACTGGAATGAATGCGAGATGTTGCCATTATTTCCTGCTGTGCCGACAACTTGTCCCTTGTTGTTGATGGAGTTTGATTCAGAAAGGCCCGGATCATTATTGGTGTGAAGAGTGCCAACATTGGCCAAAATACCATTACCCCAGGCGAAGCCGTTGATGTAACCATTAATATTCATGCGCCCGATGACCTGTCCGAGATTATTAAACCCGGTTATGTCCTGGATATTGGCTGCACCTAATTCAGGTATCTCAACAACATCAAAGTCTGTTGCCAAAGCCACTCCTTGGCACATAAAAATTGCAGCAAGAACAAGCATAACAAGCTTTTTCATTTTTCTCTCCTTCTTTCTCTTTTTTTATTTATCGCGCGTTTAAATGTTAAGACCACAACTAATCAATTTACTCAAGGGCTTCGGTTTTTAGTTATCACAACAACATCCCTCCTTTTTTTAAATTGAACATCTATTTATTATTCATTTTAAAGAACGATAAATTTAATAATACACCCTTTTTCAACATATATCAATAATATTTCACATTAAATTAGAAGCCAAATTTTAACACAAAAGAAACCTAAGCATTAATGCTTGGGTTTATAATGTGAAATTTTTCATGACTGTCAATTAGTAGTTGCTGTATATTGCACAGTTCCAGTGTAAGCTCCTGACTTTTGAGTAGTTGGCACATCCAATTTGTAATCAATGTTCACGGTTGCAGCAGCAGCATAATATGAAGCATAATTGTAAATCGTTTGATCAGCCACTGGGAAAGCAGCATATTTAGCATTAAGCGCAGTCTCATCTGCACCCCAATCAGTATTTGTGTTAGTGTTGGTTGTTCCACCAGCCACCGACCTGACACGAAAACCAAGTCCTTTGGTTGTTCCAGCTGTCCAAGCCAAAGCACTTGCCGGAAGTCCAGTATATCCAGTAAGAGCATCGGTGATCCAAGTAGTGTTGTCTGAATGCACCATGGTTGTGGTGGCAGTTGATGATGCAGTTGTTTTGTGCACTTTCAGATTAAAGCCGTTTTGTCCATTGGTTGTCACTGTGCAAGTGGCTTGCGCACTTTGCGGAGTGCCAGCCGTCAGATTTGAAATGCTCGCATTATTACAAGCCAAAGTTAGAGTTTCCAAAATCGTGGCCGTGATGGTCACAGGCTTATTATCCGCAAAAGCTCTCACCATCACAGTTGTTGCAAAAATTCCTCCCAACACAACCAACACTATGGCCACGGAAAAATTTTTAATTGAAGTTTTCATTTTTGTTTTTGTCAAACTGACATTAATAACATTTAATCACAAAAAAATTTCTAATTGGTGGTTGCTGTGTATTGAACTGTTCCAGTGTAAGCTCCGGATTTTTGAGTGGTTGGTACGTCTAATTTGTATTCTATGCTGATTGTTGAGGCTGCAGCTGCATATGAAGCATAATTATATATTGTTTGAGCTGTCACAGGAAAAGCGGCATATTCAGCTGTTGCCCCATCATTGCCCCACATCGCATATCCTGCAGGCAAGTTGAGTGAGTTGGCGTTTGGCGTGGTTGAGACAACACCGACACGAAAACCTAAGCCCTTAGAGGTACCCCATGTCACGGGCGTTGCGGTTGTTCCATCAAAAGCCGTCAGTCCTGATCCAGTGTCAGTGATCCAAGTTGTGCCATCAGAATGCTTGAGTGTTTTGGTGGCATCATTGCCAGCTGTGGTTTTGTTGACTTTCAAATTGAAACCGTTTTGTCCATTGGTTGTCACGGTGCAAGTGGCTTGCACGCTTTGCGGCGTGCCGGCCGTCAAATTGGGAATGGTCGCGTTGTTGCAAGCCAGTGTCAGTGTTTCCAAAATTGTGGCCGTGATGGTCACAGGCTTATTATCCGCAAAAGCCCTCACCATCACAGTTGTTGTGAAAATTCCGCCCAGCACAACCAGCACAATCATTAAATTTATTTTTGCAAAAACTTTTTTCATTTTGTTTTCTTTTTTATCAACAAATACATCCAACAATAATCATGTGTTCCACACATGAAGAATCTTGTGTTAATTATAACAAATTTTTAGCAATACAACAATCAAAATTTGAAAGAAAAGTTATCCACAGGCACTATTTTATGCAACAAAATATTATTTCTTTTTTTCGCCATCAATATCTCTGATCAGATCTCTCATCATCAACACCCCGCCCAAAAACAATGCCATGAATAAAACTTTGGTTATGCTGATGTATAGCTCCATCACTTTCGAATCAATGACGTTGAACATTTCCAAAAACAAACTCACTGCATACACCAGCACGGCAGCCAAAAAAAGTTTGTATGAGATGTCCAATTTTTTCTCAACCCGCCACACCACTCCAGCCGAATAAACGATGGAAAAAAAGGTCAGAAACATCCCGAATATGTTCAAAACAAAAATTATGTTTGATTCGCTCATGGTGACACCCCCTTTCTGCGTGAAAACATTCCACGTTTTGCCAAACTGTCTTCCGCCACAGTCGTCAGCGCTTGCTTATATTTGTAATATTCCAACAAAAACATCAGCAGCATGAAAATCAGCAACAGCATTGCCAGAATCAACAACCACCCTATTTGCGAGATCAATTTTGAATATGTGATCATGATTCCGCCTCCCAAATTGAAAATCGGCAACTCAACAAAAACGAATGAATTTTCCGCGCTTATCAATTTTCCTTCTTTCGTGGTGGAAATCCTGATCTTATAGTGTCCATTTGGAAATTCTTCTGGAACATGGATGGCTTTTTGCAATTTGTTGCCAAATATTTTTTCACTGCCTTCATTGGAAAAAACAACTTTGCCTTTGGCATCCAAAATTTCATATTTCAAATCAAGCAGTTTGTTTTTTTGGTCGCTCAACAATTTTTCCAGACCGCCAAAAATTATGGTCATTTGCAAATCCTGCGTCCTGAAAACCTCATCTCTTTTGAGTTTTATTGCCAGGCTGCCAACCTCAACCGCCGCGCCTTGTCCGATGTTTCCTTTATTTTGATTTTCCTGAACAATTGCCGGCGATTTTGTTTGACCATCATTTGAAGATTTGTTTTTGTGTCCGCCACCGCCATTGTCATCTGTCGTTGTCGGAGCAGTAGGCACGGGAGTCGGAACTGGAGGAACAGGAATGACCTCGTCTTGTTTCAAAATTTGAAAAGCATAATTTTGTGTCACATTTCGCAAGAAATTGTCAGGATCAGCGGCCATGACAACGAAATTATATGACCCGACTGCCAATTCTGCCGGCAGATAATATTCCCAATAACCGTTGATGTTGGATTGTAGAGTGGAAACGAAAATCGGACCAGGCATCGTCTTGATCTGGATGGATGCATTCGGCATATTGGTCGTGCCCGTTATTTTGAACATTTTATTTTTGGTCGCAAGGGTGTTGCCTGACACATATTCTTTTCCATCAAATGAAACCAGTGTCAAAGTTGGATCTGGTTTTTCAATGACCAAACAATCGCTGGCGCGAACGACCACCGGGTCAGAAACAGAATCTCCACTGGAACCGGAAGCTGTGACAACATAGGAATAATTCTGACCGCCAATCACGGTATTGTCTTCATATGACATGGTTTGAAAACCGGAAACCAAAGGCATGCCATTTCTGGTCACTGAATATATCGTGGCTCCTTCTGATTGTGTCCATGACAAACTCACGATTGAAACATTGGCCGAGCAAGATGCCGTGGCACTGATGACTGGTCTTCCAGGCAAGGCATCGACAAAAACTCCGATGGTCGTGTCAGCAGCCCAAGCATATTTCCCTTTCAGATCATCTCCCAACATTCCAAACCCGCCAAAAGCTCCCAGTGCCAAATATGAAACCAGCAAAAAAATCGTGAAAGCCGCATGCAGCCTCATCCAAATGTTCATTTTTATTTTTTGCTTTTTTGCTTTTTTCATTTTTGCAACTTTTTTATGTATCATTATTTTTTTGCTTGCCTGTTTTTATCTACTTGCCCATCCAAATATTTCCGTGAAATTGTTGATGATGATCTGGATGATGTTTTCTTTTTTCTTCGGAGTGAGCATGGCAAAATCATTTGAAACAGCTTCGTTGCCGGCAGCATCTATTGATTTTACCTTGAAATTATAAACCGTGCCAGCTTTGAAGGCGGTCACCACTGCCAAATGCGTTTTCGAATAAGCATCACTGATATTGATCACATTTTCTTTTCCATTTTTTCCTTCCTTATATGTGATGGAAGTTGTGGCATCTTCATTCGTTTTCCAAGAAATAATCGTTTGGACTTTGTCATTTTGTGCCAAGGCGCTGTCTGTGCGAACTTGATCAATGTTTGGAGCAGTTATGTCTTTGCCAGTGGTGAAATCAGGTCCGACAAGTTCGGCAGCATTTCCACTTTCATCTTTGGCTTGGACTTTGAGCGCGAAAGTTGTTCCGGCTGTCAGATTTTTGAGCACCACTGAATGAGCCAACACCAAATCAGTCTGACCTTGTGAACCTGAATTTTTCTTGTCATCAACTGCCACATAAGCAGCCACCGCATCGGCAGGAACATTGGTTGTGAAAGTCACCGTCACTCCGCTTTCCGTCACATCTTTGACTGCAACATTGGTGATTATCGGAGGAGATTTCGGTTGGAAAGCATAGTCGCCTGAAACAAAAATGTTGCCAGCAGAATCGGAACTTTTGACTCTGAAATGATACGTTTGTCCCATGCTCAAGCCTTTCAGATTCACTTCGTGTTTCGTGTCACTTGATTTGCTGTTGCTTTCACTGCCATAATTGTTGGTCAAACCGTATTCCACGGTGGATGTCATGGATTTGTCAGTGATCCAAGTGACGGTCGCTTCTCCCAAAACTTTTGAGACTATGCTTATCG
>JAQTLF010000027.1 GCA_028715015.1 Candidatus Moraniibacteriota bacterium
TGTTTCAAGAAATTCAAAGCAATGCTATAATTAAATCATTAAACAACATCTATCGCATAAGAACGGATAGATTTAAAATAAACACAAAATGAACAACAAAAAAATCGTCTGGGGACTGCTGCTGGCAATTTTGATCGCCGCCTTTGCGCTGCGCGTCACTGACATCAAAAACATCCCGTCCGGAATCTATCCTGACGAAGCGCAAAACGGAGTCGATGCGCTTGATGCCAATGCCACCGGACAATACAAACTTTTCTATGAGACCAACAATGGTCGCGAAGGTCTTTTCATCAATCTGCAAGCGCTTTCCATCAAAACTTTCGGGCCGACAGAATTTGCCCTCAAGCTTTGGTCGATCATTTTCGGCACCCTGACAGTTCTGGGCGTCTTTTTGCTGGCCAAGGAACTTTTTGGTGATTACACGGCCGGCCTTATTGGAGCCTATCTGACTGCCTTTTCCTATTGGGCCATCAATTTTTCCCGCATCGGTTTCAGAGCCATAATGGTTCCGTTCATCTTGTCATTTGCCTTCTATTTTATTTTCAAAGGACTCAGAACGAAAAAATTGCATGATTTCATCATTGCCGGACTTATTTATGGTCTTGGCGTCCACACCTATATCGCCTTTCGGGTTTCCCCATTGGTTTTGGTGGCACTTATCATCTCACTCATCATCACCCGCAAAAATTTCATCAAAGAATATTGGAAGCACGTTTTTGTTTTCGCTTTTGCCATGTTTGTGACAGCCGCTCCGATGTTGGCCGATTTTTTCTATTTCCATCCAGAACATTATGCTTCACGAACTTCCGAAATCTCAGTCCTCAATCCTGTTTCCAATCAAGGACATCTGCTCACAACCGTGGCAAAAACATTCGGACTGGCGCTGCAAAAATATTTCGTCATGGGAGATCTGAACATGCGTCACAATTATGCACCTTATCCACTGCTTAATCCCATTGTGGCTGTCGCATTTTTGGTCGGGCTCATTTATTGCATCAGCAAATTTTTCCATCTGGCATGGGCTCGTTTCAAAAAAAATGAGCGGGACGAAAAATTGGATGTGCATGTGCTTCTGTTGTCTTGGTTCTTTGCACTTTTGATTCCGGAATTTTTGGCCAATGAGGGAAATCCTCACGCCCTACGTTCAATCGGCACCTTGCCAGCTGTGATTTTGATTTCAATAATCCCCTTTCTTTGGGTGTTCAAAAAATACGATCGTTTCGGACACGCTTACAAAACGATCACTGCAACATTGCTAATTGGAGCGTTCATTTTCATCGGACTGGCCGATCCTATAAAATATTTCGTCTTTTTTGCCAACAGTCCCAAACAACATGAAGTTTTTGATGCAAACCTCAGAAATGTTTCTGACTTCATCCGCACCCTTCCTCAAAATGAAAACAAATACATCGTCACCGGCAGCATGGAACGCCTCACCATCAAATATCTCAACCCGACATTGCCCAACACGTCATATTATTATCCTGGAGAAATTGACAATGTGACACCAGCCAATGATGACAAATTTGTGGCCGTTTTCACTGGCTGGGACTGGGATGCCATCAACTCGCTGCGCACCAGATTTCCCAATCTCTCATTCGAGGAACATCGCGACAAATTTGGCGACACATTCATAACCCTAAGCAATTAGTAATAGCAAACGAGTTACAAGAGATAATAATCAAAAAAATATCAACTGGATTTTTGTTTGGTGTTTGTGTCTTGTTTCTTGTATCTTTCACTCTATGGAAAAGTTTCTCAAAAAACATTACCGTTGGTTTGTTTTTGCAATCATGGCATTTTTTGTCACAGTTTCTCTTTTAAATGCCAAGAATGACAGCGCCACCTTTGATGAAGTTGCCCACATTCCTGCGGGCTACAGCTATGTCACCCAGCATGACATGCGCCTCAATCCTGAACATCCGCCTTTGCTCAAAGATCTGATCGGAATTCCATTGTCTTTTTTGCATCTCAAATTCGACACCGCGCTGCCATTTTGGACAGGTGAAGGATTGAACAGAATATGGGATGACGGACAGTGGGCAGCCGGTAAACATCTTTTGTATGAAGCTGGCAACAATCCGGATCAGATTCTTTTTTGGGCGCGCCTTCCGATTGTTTTGATTTCAGTGTTGTTGGGACTATTTCTTTTCAAATGGGGCAAAGAAATTGCCGGCACGCTTGGGGGACTCTTCGTTTTTACCCTCTATGCCTTTGATCCGAACATTTTGGGACACAATCATTATGTGACCACCGACATCGGAATTGCAGCCTTTCTGACTTTCATGTTCTACTATTTCATCAAATTCCTCAAAAATCCGACTTGGAAAAATGTTATGATTGGCGGATTTTTCCTGGGTCTCGTGAGTCTGGTAAAATTCTCATCTTTGATGGCTTTTCCGATTCTTGGACTTGTCCTGCTTGCCTACCCTCTTGTTAAAAAAATATCCCACGACGAAAAGGAAATTGCTGAAAAATATTTGCGAACAAAAATGTTCTTCTCATATTTAGGAAAAGGAATCGCAGCCTTTGCCATCTCCATGATCGTCATTTGGTTATTGTATTTTATCAACACCTATAACATGCCAAGGGAAATCATTGCCAGGCAGATAAATTTCTCCTTTCCTCTTGATGATATGAATCCGCTCAGCCAGATGACCAACAAATCATTGAGCGCCCTCAATTCATCTTCTATTCTCAAACCATATGCTGAATATTTCCTTGGGGTGACCATGGTGTTCAAACGTGTAGCCGGAGGAAATGGCGCCTATTTTATGGGCAATGTTTCCAGCCAAGCTTCCAAGATATATTTTCCGCTGGTCTTTGCCGTCAAAGAAACCATCCCGTTTCTAGCCCTGATTGTTTTTTCCTTGTTCTACACTCTCGCTCAAATCATCAAAACATTCAGAAAATCATTGGCTGAAAAAAGCGTAAGAAAGAGCGTCAGACACTTCTTGCAAACAGAGCTGACCGCTTACACCCTTTTCGGATTCATTGTCCTCTACAGCTATTTGAGCATCACTGGCAACCTGAATATCGGTCTTCGTCATCTGTTCCCAATCATACCTTTGGCATATCTGCTTGTGACCAAGAAAGTTTTTGATTTTCTCAGGCACAGACACGTCGTCACCAGAAACCAATTGCATACCCTTCTTGGAATTTTGATCGCATGGATCGTTCTGATTCCGATGTTCAGCTATCCGGGATATGTTTCCTATTTCAATGAGTCAGCTGGCGGCTCAAAAAATGGATACAAAATTGTCACAGATTCAAACGTGGACTGGGGACAAGACCTGAACCGCTTGAAAATTTGGTTAGAACAACATCCGACAATAACAAAAATCAATGTCGATTATTTTGGCGGAGGCAATCCTGAATATTATTTGGGAGAAAAATATGTTTCTTGGTGGGATTCAAAGCGACCCATTGAAGCTGGTTGGTATGCCATTTCAGCCAATTCCCTTCAAACCAGCATCTACGATCACGTCAACAAAACAGCCGACACTAATTATGCCTGGACCCAGAAATATACCCCTGTCATCATGATTGGAAATTCTATTTTGATTTACTATGTTCCTATGACAGAAAAATAGAAATTTGGGATTAATTTCAAAAAAACACTCCAATTTTTGGAGTGTTTTTTTGTTAGACGAAGGATTTAATGCATAATTTTATCTATTTTTTTTAACTTCAGCCTCAGTCACTGGTTGGTTTTCAGTTGTCGGCTGCTGGGCATTTTTAAATTTATAGAAAGCTTTGTTTTCATTGCGAAGATCGATATAGGCTATGTCATTTCTTTTTTCCTCAGGAATCTCTTTTTTCAAAATCAAAGACAGTGTCCTGAGAGCTGAATCCAAAGAAAATTGCGTGGAAAAATGCAGCTCCGAATCCTGGTCTGTTTTCACGCTGATTTCTTCAGCCATACGCGATGGAGTGGAATATTGATCGGTCAGATTGAAACCCATGGCAAACAATGCATCTTTGATGCCAAGCACATATTTTTCATAAGCAGGATCGATGATTTTGCTGCCGATCGCAACATCCTGTCCATTGGTCTCATTGATTTGCAAAAGATGATTTTGCACAAGTTCCGGAGAATTGAAATCAGCTTCGTTGTAAGCATAGCCGTTTTCATCGATCAAAAAACATTTTTCCCCACTACACCAAACCAGCAAAGCCTTTCTTTCTTCAATTTCAATGCTGACAGTGTCTGGAAATTTTTTCACCACCTTCAAACTTCTTATTTTTTTAAAATCATTCAGCAATGCTGCCTCAATATTTTTTTGTGAAACAAACAAGAAATTATTTTTAGGAATTGCGCCAAAAAACTTTCCCTGCAATGAATCCTCCAATTTTTGCTTAAGGTTGGCAGCGTCCAATTCTCTTGTTCCCAAAACATCAACGTTGACGATCTGCAAATATTGGGAAAACAAGACCATATACACGGACACTGAAACAAAACCAACAAGCAGCACAAAAAAAATGATCCTGCCAGTCTTTGCGGAAACAATGTCTCTACCCGCTTTGTTTTCACCGTCAGAGCATATGTCACCGGTGCAATTTTGTATGTATTTTTTTGTCATTTTTATATATCAATATATTTTGCCTTGCTTGTTCTCTTTTGAGGCCATCCGCAGCGACAGCGAGGACCGAGCAAGCAGTCATAGTTCCTGACTGCGAAGCGTGCCGAGAAAGGAAACAGGCAAGGCAAAGAACAATAACTGCATATATTATAAATCCATAAACAAAGTTTCCAAGATAAGTCTGCCATTGGCATTGGTTCTTTTCAGCACAGCCATGCTTTTCTGGATTTTTTCAATGCCTTCATAGGCCAATTCCCTTTCTTGTGTTCGGGCGGCGCCAGCATTTTTTCTTAACTCCCACATCCAGATATCCAATTTGTCCAAAGTTCTGACAACATCTTTGGAAAGCTCCTCTGCCAATTTAAATTTGTCATTCAACGATCCCCTTTTTATTCTCTCAAGTTCCCTCAATGCATCCATCCTGAAATTCTTTTCTTCCACATTTCCATTCAAAAATTGGGCCAATCCTGGTCGTCCGATGGCCAATTCCACGCAATCTTTTGAAAAAGAAAAATTTTCAGCAAAACCATCCAGCATGTCTTCATCACTGACAAGCCCAAAATTGACCACTTGGCAACGCGAAACAATGGTGGGCAAAATCCTGTCGAATTCATGTGTCACCAGAATCAAAATGGTTGTCGGATTCGGTTCTTCCAAAATTTTCAGCAATGCGTTCTGACTGGCAGTTGTCAGGCGATGCGCATCATTGATGATCAAGACCTTGAATTTTCCATGATAAGGAAAGAGACTCAGGCTTTGCTTGGAATCCCTGATCAATTCAATGGGAATGTCCCTTTGTTTTGAAATGCCATTTTTTTCCACAACTTCAGGCTCGACAACGATCAGATCCAGCAAAGCATCTTTGTTCGCCTGCTCGACATCCAAATCAAGATCAGCAGACGCAATCGCTCCCAAGGCAAACATTTTTGCCAAAGTAAATTTCCCCACCCGCTCCGGACCGGAAAAAATATAAGCATGATTAAGAGCGCCACGACGAAGTGACTTCTGAAGCAAACTTACTGATTTTTCATTGCCGATAAAATGCATACCATTACAAGATACAATAACCAAGACACAAACACCAAACAAAAATCCAAATGACAAAATCCAAATTTCCAATAAATGACTCAAATCCAAATGTTTAAAAACTTTTGGGATTTGAGATTTTGGATTTTATTATCAAACGTAGCGAGTGTAATAAAAAATTTTTTATTACCGAGCAAGTGCAGATAATATGGTAACCCATATTTGACATTTGACATTGAGATTTGAGATTTGAGATTTTTTATTATTGTTTATTTATTATTTAATCATTTTCTCATCCACAAATTTACTAAATTCATCCATAAATCTCTCTTTACTGAATTCTTCTCCTCTTTTTTTGATTACAGCGGTGTCATAATTTTTCTTGTTGTCCATGCATCTTCTCACTGCATCAGCCAGAACTTCAGGGGTCTGTGCATCAAAAAATTCTCCTGTGACACCTTCTTGCACAGTTTCCATGGCGCCGCCTTTCCTGTAGGCAATCACAGGCACACCCATGGCCATGGCCTCCACAGGAGCGATGCCGAAATCATCCTCGCAAGGAAAAACAAATGCTTGGGCATTTTTGCAAAATTCCCGCACCGTTTCGTCATCTTGCCATCCCAAAATATGCACATTGTCTTTGGCGTTTTTTTTGAGATGTTTTTCCTGCTGACCAGTTCCAATCACAACCAATGGCAAACCAAGTTTGTTGAATGCCTCAACAACAAGATCAACTTTTTTGTACGGTGACAAGCGCGAAACAACCAGGAAATAATCATCAGTCGGGACCATGCTATTATTTTTTTTGACCGATGACTGATGACCAATGACTAATGACGCATCCACTGGCGGATAAATAACTTCGCTTTCTCTTCTGTAATATTTTTCAATTCTCTGCTGGGTGTATTTTGAATTGGCAATCAGATGATCCGGTCTTTCAGCAGCCAAGCGATCCCAAACGCGCAGATAGTTGAAAACCAGCCGGGTGAAAAATGACATTTTTTTGTGCTTAGTCTCTTTGATGTATTTGTCATTATAGTCCCAAACAAAACGCATAGGAGAATGCAGATAGGCCACATGGGTCGTGTCCAATTTTGTCACAATCCCCTTTGACCAAGCTCCTGATGATGAAATCACCAAATCATATTCGCGCAAATCAAATGTTTCAGGAATCACCGGGAAAAATGGCAGCAGCCATTGATAATGTTTTTTTAAAAACTTGGGAAATTTTTGCAAATATGAAGGTCTGATGTCCTTGCCCTCAAACATCCCTCGCATTTTTTCCTGGTCATACAGCAAGGTGTAGATTGGCGCTTCGGGATACATTTCTGTCAGCACCTTCAAAACACGCTCAGCACCTCCCTGCTGAACCAAAAAATCATGCACGATGGCAATTTTTATTTTCTTCATTTTTTTATTATTTCAGCAATTTTATTTGCGCATTCATCCCAACTGAATCTTTTCACATTTTCTTGTCCTTTGGCTATTATAGCATTTTTCAAGGCTTCATCGGAAATGAGTTTGTGGATGTTTTCCGCTATGTCCTCCGCAGACTGAGCATCAACCAAAAGTGCGCTGCCTTTGGCCACTTCAGGAATGGAAGAATTGTTGGAAGCCACCACTGGACAACCGACACTCTGCGCTTCCAAAACCGGAATTCCGAAACCTTCATATAAAGTCGGAAAAACAAAACAATCAGCCTTTCTCAAAAGCTCCCATTTTTCCTCATCAGAAATAAAACCCAATTCAAAAATATCTCCTTGGCATTTGGCATTGGAAATTTGGAATTTGATATTCTGATATCCATGTCCCGGTTTTCCAGCCAACACCAACTTATGAGCAATGCCATGCTTTTCTTTCAAAATTTCAAAAGCCTTAATTATATTGCCGATATTTTTCCTCTCTTCAATGCGACCGACAAATAATAGAAATTCGTCATCTGTCATCCGTGATCGGTCATCCTTCATGAATAAATTCTCTTTTTTTTGATGACTGTTGACTGTTGACTGCTGACTATCATACCCTTCATAAATAACTTTGATTTTATTTTCCGAAACTTTGTACAATTCCATCAAATCTTTCTTTGTGTTTTCGGAAACGGAAATTATTTTGCTTGCCCAAGAACATGAATTTTTGATCGAGCAGCGCATGTAAACCCTGTCCCACCAAGAATAGGCTTTGGGACAAAATTCATATTCCAAGCCATGGATCGTCACGACCGTGTTTTTGGGATGAATCAATGGAACGGTGTGCGCCGGCACGAAAAGAACATCCACGGGATGCAAAAACATTTCCAAAGACAAGCCCAATTGCGTCCAAAACCTGGGAAATTTGATTGTTTTTATTTTCCAATTTTCCGGCACATCAAATTGTTGATTTTGCATGACTGCCTCCTGCCACTCACGCACATACAAAACAACCTGCTCATTTTGCAGATATTTTTTAAGTCCATCAATGACCTGGTAGGAATACTCCTCAATCCCAGTCCTGTTTTTTATGAAAGCCCTTGAGCCATCTATTCCAATCAACATTGTTTTATTAAGCTATTATGTATTTTAAGAAAGTACGGTCGCTCGGATATATTTTTCTTTTTGTCACGGCAAAACAATTGCAACTTTTAACACAACACCGATGTGACTTGTTTTGAGTGAAAAAAGAAAAAATATCCGCGCTCCCTTCCATCTAATCAAAAAATAAACCTATTTAGCCAATGTTATCGTGCGTTTGTACACTTCAAGATTGTCGAGAGCGATTCCGATTCCTTTGATCACACAAAACAGCGGGTCTTCAGCCACATAACATGGCACCCCGATCGTTTTGGTTATCAGCTGATCAAGATTTCTGAGAAGCGCCCCGCCGCCTGAAAGAATCATGCCTTTGTCCATGATGTCAGCAGCCAGTTCCGGCGGAGTTTCTTGAAAAACTTTTTTAATCGCATTGATCACTTCCCTGAGTTCATCTTGCAAAGCCTCCGTGACTTCATTGGAAGAAATTTTTATAGTCTTCGGCAAACCTCCCATCAGATCCCGTCCGCGAACTTCCATGTGCTCCTCCTTCACTTGCGCGATTGCAGATCCGATTTCTTTTTTGATGTCTTCTGCAGTCCTGTCACCCACAGCCAAACCGTATTTACGTTTGATATAATCAGAAATCGCCTGATCGAATTTGTTTCCACCCACACGCGCACTGTGAGCCGCCACCACGCCTCCCAAGGAAATGACTGCAATTTCTGATGTTCCGCCACCAATATTGATGATCATGTTTCCTGAAGCATTGTGGATCGGAATTCCGGCACCAATGGCAGCCAATAACGGTTCTTTCACGACATAGGCAGATTTTGCTCCAGCTTTCACGGCAGCATCAATCACGGCGCGCCTTTCAGTCGAGGTCACTCCGGCCGGAATTGAAATCATGATTTCCGGTTTGAAAATTCGGACTTTTCCTGTGACTTTGTTGATGAAATATTTCAGCATGGCTTCCGTCACGCGATAGTCCGCAATCACACCGTCTTTCATTGGACGACTTGCCACAATGTTGTCAGGTGTGCGTCCAAGCATTTCGCGCGCCTGATTTCCCACCGCCAAAACAATGTTCTCCACCGGCGAAACAGCCACCACCGACGGCTCGTTGACCACAATTCCCTTGCCAGGAATAAAAACCAAGGTGTTTGCGGTTCCCAAATCAATTCCGATTCTTCGTATAAACATAATGTTGAAAAATTTCTAATTACAACTAATTTCTAAACAATTTCCAATGATTAAGTTTCCGATTTTCAAACAATTTACAATTTTATATATTTCTTTTCTAGATAGTGCTTTACTGGTTCACGTGTTGTCTTGGTTAACTTTTTTGGCAATTTATCTATTGCAAACCATCTAAGCTCATCGTGTTTATGTGGTTCCATATTCTTAAGTTTTCCCTTTTTAATGTTGGCCAAAAAATTAACCGCCAACCAATGCTGACCTTCTTTTCTTAAGATATGTTCAGTATTAGGAAGAACCCCCCAAACATCAACCTCTAAATTAGTTTCCTCTTTTATTTCTCTTTTCATTCCTTTAATAGTTGTTTCACCATACTCAACAGTTCCACCTGGTTTGCACCACCAACCAGCTTCATTTCTAGCATTTTTTCCACGCTTTAAAAGTAAAACTTCCCTTTTTTCATTAAAAATAAGTATCCCGCCACCAACTCCAATATGAGTCTTGCCAGGTTTACAATCACATGTCTTAATTTCTTTTTCTTTGACCATAAAATTTTAAGTGAGTATGTTTTTTATTTTTTGCATTAAAAACAAGTCGCATTGGCGTTATATTAAAAAGTTGCAATTGTTTTTTCGCACAAAAATAAGAAACATACGAGCGACACTGCAAATAAATAATTCTATTGGGATACTCTTTTAATATCCGCGCCCAATTTCTGCAGACGCTCTTCGATTCTTTCATAGCCACGATCAACTTGATAGATCTCATCGATGGTGGTGGTTCCTTTGGCGCAAAGTGCGGCAATGATGAGAGATGCTCCGGCGCGCAAATCAAAACTTTTGATGGCGCTGCCTCTCAATCTCACTGGCCCTGCAATCAAAGCTTGGTGCGGATTGAGAATTTTTGAAGGAGCACCCATCTTTTCAAGTTCGCTCAGATAGTTGAATCTTCCTTCAAACATGGTGTCAAAAATCATCGTTTCACCTTCAGCCTGTGTTGCCAAAACTCCCAACGGTGCTTGGATGTCAGTCGGAATTCCCGGATAAGTCCTGGTGTCAATTTTTTCAATGGCTTTGAGTTTTTCGTTGGGAATAACTTCAATGGCATTTTCTTCAACTTTGAAATCAGCGCCAAATTCCTTGAGTTTCTCCAAAACCAAATCCAGATTTTCTTCTCTGGCATTTTCAATCCTGATCGGACTTTTGGTGGCAACTCCCAAAATCAAAAACGTCGCAGCTTCATTGGCATCAGGAATAATCTCATGACTCGCTCCATGCAATTTTTCATTTCCCACAATTTCAAGCGTGTGAGTTCCCAGTCCGGAAATTTGCGCACCCATGGAAACCAAAAATTTTCCCAAATCTTCAACATGCGGTTCAGCCGCAGCGATTTTTATAATGGTTTTCCCCGGAAGAGATGCGGCCAACATCATGGCATTTTCAGTGGCGGTCACCGAAAAACCTTGCAGTACAACCTTGGCTGATTTTTTCCCGCGGGTATCGATAATGTAGTTGCTGTCATCTTGCGAAACTTTCACTCCCATTTTTTCCAATGCATCAAAATGCGTTCCCACGGGACGTTTGCCAATGGTGCAGCCGCCAGGATGTGCGATTTTGAATTGATCGCACCGGGCGCTCAATGATCCCAAAAGCAAAATTGAAGAGCGAAGTTTTTTCACTGTGTGCAAATCCATTTTTTCCGCATCCAAATCTTTGGCGCAAATCCTGACGGTCCTTTCACCTTCCCAGGCAACTGTGACGTCCATGCTTTGCAAAATTTCCAGCATGCGATACACATCCTCGATCAAAGGTATGTTTGAAATCACGCATTCCTCTTTGGTGAGCACTGTGGCAGCCAAAATCGGAGTTGTGGCATTTTTTGATCCACGCACGTCAATTGTTCCCGAAAGAATTTTGCCGCCTGTTATTTCAAAATATTCCATAGGTTTTTATGCTAATAATTTTGGTTATAAGTGGCCTAAACAGCCGTCTGTCCAATAGGGGTAGTATAGCGGACTATGGTTTTTTTTTCAAGCAAAAACCCCACACGGTGGGGTTTTTGATGTTTTTCAGAAATTCAAATATTTTTGCCCTAATCTCAAGACTGTCTGCGACGGGCATCGTGTAAAATGAAAAGTTGCTCGTGTTTTTTGTGGATCAAAGCGGCCACGTCGACAATGACGATCAAAATCGCGATTCCAAATGCGCTCAGCCACCCGATCATGGTCATGGGATTGTTGTTGAAAAATGTTTTCCAATCAAGATTGCCTGGCAATTTCGATGTCGGCATCGGATCGATTTTTTGAGAAGCAACTGCTTGGGAGCCGGCAACGATTGGTTTTGCTTGCTCTTTTTCGTTTGGAGACACAGCCGCAACAGGATTTGCAATTATCTTCGGCATCGTAGTTCCAAATTCCTGCACTGTTATGGTTGTCATCTGTCCGTCAATCTTGCCATTTTTTACTGCGACTCCGATTTCCTGATATTGAGGATTCAGAATGTTTTTGCGATGCAACGGACTGTCCATCCAAGCCTGCTGTTGCTGCTTGGCATCGGTATAATTTATGGCCAGATTCTCTCCGGCATAAAGATAGTTGTAGCCGGCTTTTTCAATAAAATCCCAAGGAGTTTTTCCTTGTGGAGAAACGTGAGCAAAATAATCATTATCAATCATATCCTGAGCCTTTTTCTCTGCCGCCTTTTGCAAAAGATCATTCACCTTGAGCTGCGCCACATCAGCACTGCTCCTGGCTTTGTTGACAAGCTTCACCACGCTGTCGGCGGTGATGTCTGAAGCCTGGACTGTGGTTGTAAAGAAAACCGAAAAAAGCATCAGACTCATGGAAACCTCCGCCACGAGAGCTTTGTGATGGGTTTTTTCATTTTTGTGGGTTATATGCAGCATGATTGGTTTTTAAAAAAAGAAAAGGGCTTTCCTGAAGCGGAAACACCCTTTGATCAACCTTATTTTTACCATTATATCACAATTTTTCATAAAAAGCAAGTGACCTGTTTATTTGAGCTTACTTGAGCTTTTTTACAGCATCCCTAAATTTGTCTCCACGATCAAATTCATTGGCAAAAAGTCCGAAACTGGCCGCCCCTGGAGAAAGCACCACGATGTCACCTTTTTCAGCTTTCTTGCGTGCAATCGTTATCGCCTCTTCCATGGATCCGACAGTTTCGATGTTTTTCAAAAATTCCTCATCGGCAATCTTTTTGAGTTTGATCAAAAGTTTGTCAGTGGCATTGCCTTTGAGCAAAACAATTTTTTTGGTTTTTTCCAAAATCTCTTTTGCAAACAAAGTGAAATCAAGATTTTTGTCAGTTCCGCCAGCGATCAAAACGATCGGTTTTTCAAAAGCATTAAGAGCGGAAATGGCAGCATCCGGAATCGTGGCAGCCGTATCATTGTAATATTTCACCCCGCCAAGCTCGCGCACGAATTCAAGACGATGCGGCACACCTTTCAATTGCGGCAAAGCTTTTTTGATCTCAGTCGCACTAAGACCATAGGCATACACCGCCCCGATGGCAGCCATGACATTGGAAAGATTGTGCCTGCCTGGAATGAGAATATCTTTCAGTGAAGAAAGTTTTCTGACGTCGATGCCGTTATTGAGATAGATGGCGTCATCTTCAATGAAAACACTGCGACTTTTTTTGAGCGGCTCATAGGAAAATTTGATGAGCTGCGAAGATGCTTGTTTGGATGCTTCCTTCAACATCTGATCGTCATAGTTCACAACCAACCAATCTTTGGGTTTTTGATTGTCGAAAATATATTTCTTGTCTTGAAAATATTTTTCCATGGTGCCATAATAGTTCAGATGATCCGGCATGATGTTTTTGAAAACTGCTATATGCGGACTGAGTTTTGCGCGACCCAAAGCTGAAAGGCGCCAAGAAGAAAGTTCGAAAACAACCACCGAATCTTTTTTAAGCAGCAACAATTTGTCCAAAACGGAAACTTGTCCGATGCCGATCTTGATGGGATTTTTTCCTGCAATTTTCAAAATCTCATAAATCAAAGTGGCAGTAGTGGTTTTTCCCTTGGTGCCGGTAACGCCGATTATTTTGTTTTTGCACAACTTGAAAAACAAACTGGAATCCATTTCAACCGGAACTTTGTTTTCGATGGCGAATTTGATGTGCTTGTCTGACCATTGGGCGGCAGGATTTTTAATGACCATGTCGACTTTGGAAAAATCTTCCATGCGATGATGACCCAAGACATATTGGACGTTTTTCACGCCTTTGAGTTTTTCCAAAGATGCTTTCAGTTGCTCTTTCGTTCGCAAATCAGTGGCAATGACCTTGGCTCCTTGCGCAGCCAAAAACTTCACCGTGCCGACTCCGCCACCATGCAGACCGATCCCCATGACTGTTATTTTTTTGTTCTTGAAATAAGAAAGTTCCATAATAAAAAACGCGTTTACATATAACAAATCACATTCTATATCTACCAGACATAAAAATCAATAGAACGCGTTTAAAACTCGAAAAACGATGTTTTTCGTAGGATGACTTCGCCAAAACCGTCATTTGCCATCTCACCTTTGTTCATGGCGATGTGACCGTTTATAATGACACATTCAACTCCTTCGGAATATTGATAGGGATTTTCAACCGAAGCTTTGTCATGGATTTTTGTCGGATCGATGACCACCACATCGGCGAAATTTCCTTTTTTTATTGTTCCTCTTTGGGAAATTTTGAATTTTTCCGCCGGAAGTCCGCTCATTTTGCGGATGGCTTCTTCCCAACCGACAACTCCACGCTCTTTGACATAGGTTGAGAGAACTCTTGGAAAAGAGCCGAAATTCCTGGGGTGCACCATTTCTCCTGTTTTTCTGTGTTCAATATTATAGCCTGATCCATTGGAAGAAATTATAGAAAACGGATTGATCACAGCTTTGTCCACATTTTTTTCACTCAGAACTTCCATCATGGTCACAACGCGTCCATCACTGGCAATCAAAACATCAATGATCGCATCTTCAATGCTTTTGTTTTGGATTTGGGCAATTTCAGCAATCCGTTTGTGATTCAAAGTTTTGTCCAATGAAGAAATTGAAATGGTTATCTTGGAATAATCATGTTCGCTGGCTCTCATTTCTTTGACGATTTTTTTGCGGGCTTCCGGATCTTTGAGGCGCGTCAACATCATGCTGCGACCACCTTCTGTCACCCAGTCAGGCAACAGAATATACAAGA
>JAQTLF010000028.1 GCA_028715015.1 Candidatus Moraniibacteriota bacterium
CAAAAACGAAACCATGGCCAGCAAAATCAAAAATAATTTCATTTTTTTCATAATCGTCACATCAACTTAATGTTTTTTTATTTCACAGCAGAACTGCCTCCTGAAATATAACTTATCCTGTTTCTGGCCAACACCAAAGCTTCATGCAGATTCACATCGCCTCTATTCACTGATTCGATTGTGTCCACAAAAATCTTGTCCACCGCGTCAGGATCCGGCTGATACCAATGTTTGGCAAAAAGATTCCCTGTTGCAAACGGACCAAGATCGGTGTCAATTTTTTGCAGTTCGATGATGTCTCTGCGCGCTGCCGGTTGGTTGGTCTTTTTCAAATAGTCGATTGCAGGGTCAAAACTTATCGGGAAATCTTTGGAATTTTTTGTGACCGCATTATACAAAGTTATTTTGCCAGAATTTTTCAAAGTCAAAAATCTCAAAAATTGCCAGGCTTCATGCGTTCTTGTTTCATTGGAAACCGGAGCTGCTGCCGGCTGTCCTCCCACAGTGGCCGGCGCCACAACTTTATTGCGGGAAACTGCATAGCCCCAATAATTCGCATATGTGACAGGATTGTCGCTGTGCGCTTGAGGCACGCTGGCGACCGCAAAATTCAATTTTGGATTTTTCTTTTTTATTTCAGCGATCTGCCAAGAATAGTTGAACATCATGGCCACAGTTCCCTCAGAAAAAGCGTCGATAGAATTGTGATTTCTTGAATTCCAAGTGTAGAAAGGATTGCGCAAATTGTTGGCCCCATTTAGTTTTGCAAATTGGGTGTAAAAACTGAGTGCCGATTCTCCTGCTTGTGTCACATTGCCATCTCTGCCAACCACACCCTCATCAATTTTTGCCGCCATTCCCTTTTTGGTCGGAAATTCAACTCCGTTTTGCAACATGAGCAATGTCAGCAAATCAGAAGCTCTATTGATATTAGTGCCAGTTCCAATGGCCGCACCTGACAAATCAAAACCGCCATTAGGATTGAGTCTGGTCAATTTAACCACATCCGATTGGAATTCAAACCAAGTTTTTGGCGGAGCAGTAATTCCCACCGCATTGAACATGTCCTTGTTGTAATAAAGTTGCATCGAGTCGACACTAAGCGGCACGGCATAGGCTTTTCCGCCGTCCATAAAATCACTTGTCACCACATCAGGAAAATTGCTTTTCATGTCCTGGTCACTCATCAAAGGAGTTGGCGCAGGCTCCAATTTGTTTTGGAAAGATGCCATCCAACCATTATTGACCAAAAAAATGTCCGGACCTTGACCTGAAGCCAATGCGTCCAAAAGTTCCTGCCTATAAGTGTCCTGCGAAAACTTTCTGTATTTTATTTCACCGACATAAGGATTTATCTGTTTATATTGGTTGATTATTTCCGAATATACCAATGAGTCATCAAAAGTTCCCCATATTTCCAAATTCACCAAATATCCGCTAGGCGCAGTTGTTCCGCAACCTGAAAAAAACGGAATGATCGCAACCGCCAAAATCGCCAAAACGAATTTGCTTTTGTTTTTGATAAATGTTTTTATTTTTTCCAAGGATAACATATTTGTTTTTTGCTTTAATTGCTATTGTTTCACTGCCACGAAAGCATAGTGGAAATCGCCTGCTTGGACGCCCCTTTCCACGATGAATTTCTGTTCATTGAAAATTTTCTCCAAATCAATTTGTGAGATGCGCAATTCCTGAGCCGGACCGACTGCCGATTCCTGTTTGTCCCATTCGATCACGATCACTTTTCCTCCGCTTTTCAAAATGCGATAAGCCTCAGCAATAATGACGTCTTTCTTTTGGTTTTGAAACAAAATATCTTTCATGACAACCCAATCAACAGATCCTGCTTCCAGTTTTGATCCGCCATTTTTTTCCAAATTGGCTCTGGTCGCCACCACATTCACCAGCCCGGCATTCTTGGCTTTTCCCAAAACTGTTTCCAAAGCTTGCGGCAAAATGTCCAAAGAATGGACTTTGCCAAATTCTCCCACAGCCTTGGCAAAAGGAATTGAAAAATATCCCGGACCACATCCAAAATCTGCCACCACGCTTGCCGGTTGCAAATCAAGTTGGGAAATTATTTCCTTGGGATCAAGAAATTTTCCAACACCATTTTGTGTTTCTTCCATAAGAACAATTTGAATAATTTTAACTACTCATAGTTTACAACAAAAACGAAAAATGACAAAATGCTGATTCATAAAAACATGCAAGCATCCAAACATTCAAACATGATTTTTCAACATTCAGATTTTGGACTGTATGTTTTCATGATTATATGATTAAATGTTTATGTGTTTTGTGCTACATGATATGGAGAGGTGACTGAGTGGTTGAAAGTACCGCTCTCGAAAAGCGGCATGCCAGCAATGGCATCGGGAGTTCGAATCTCCCCTTCTCCGCATATTCCATTCAGCCTGTTTTTTCTTTACACAGGGCAAATTTGGTGCTACGATGCCCAATGTATCATATAATCAGGTTAGTTTTATGACTCAAGCATCACAGCTCTACATTTTTATTTCAATTTTTGGAGTTTTTTTGGCTCTGTTGAGCATTTCTTTTGCTGTTTGGACAAATTCCAAACTCAAAAAAATCCAAAAAAATCTCGAGATTCTTTTTTCCGGCAAAGATGCCAAAGATCTGGAAGAAATTTTGGTCGGGCAGGCAGTTGAAATAAAAGCTTTGGACAAGGAAATTCAGGAACTTTTTGAAATTTCCAACAAAATCCACAATCTTTCCCAGCGCTCAATCCACAAAGTCGGCATCGTCCGTTTCAATCCATTCAAGGATATTGGCGGCGACCAAAGCTTTGCAGTCGCACTGCTGGATGGAAAAGATTCCGGCGTGACCATTTCTTCCCTGCACACCAGGGAAGGCACCCGCATATATTCCAAACCGATTGTCAAAGGCGAGTCAGAAAAATACACCCTTACCGATGAAGAAAGAGCTGCCATCAAGATTGCCACTACCAACAAACCATCCAAACTTTAAGCCATAAAATTTTCAAAAACACATCATGACCCAAGAAACAAGAAAAATTGTAAAAGTTCCCACCAGCATAACAGTGAAAAAGTTCAGTGAACTTTTGGAATTGCCTGTTTCACAGGTCATCACGGAATTGTTGAAAAACAGCATTTTGGCCACCATCAATGAAGAAATTGATTTTGACACAGCCACCATCATCGCTCAGGATTTGGGCTTTGAAACAGAGGCTGATTTGGCCGTGCTCGACAGCGAAACCGTGACTGTGGAAAAATTGATTGAAATTTGCAAAAAAGAAAAAGAATCCGGCAAAAACCTTCATCCTCGCCCACCGGTTGTCACCATTTTGGGACACGTTGATCATGGAAAAACAACTTTGCTCGACACCATTCGCAAAGCCAGTGTTGCTGCCAAAGAAGCAGGAGGAATCACCCAACACATCAGCGCCTATCAAGTGAAAAAGAAAGGCCAACTCATCACTTTCATCGACACACCTGGGCATGAAGCCTTTTCCGGAATGCGCGAACGAGGAGTAAGCATCGCCGATATCGCGGTTTTGGTGGTGGCCGCCGACGACGGCGTGCGTCCACAAACCAAAGAAGTCATCGAATATCTGAAAGAAAAGAAGATTCCAACCGTTGTGGCCATCAACAAAATTGACAAACCAGATGCAAATCCGCAACGAGTGAAACAAGAATTGGCCGATCACGGAATCATCATTGAACAATGGGGCGGAGATGTCATGGCCACGGAAATAAGCGCCAAACAAAACATCGGCATCGAAGACTTGTTGGAAAACATTTTGCTGGTTGCCGAAGTTGAAGATTTCAAAGCTGACGACAAAAGAGACGGTTTTGCCATCGTGCTTGAATCGAATCTTGATCCGCAAAAAGGACCTGTTGCCACCATTCTGATCAAGACCGGAACTCTCAAAGTCGGACAAGATGTCACAGCCGGCACAGCCTATGGCCGCATTCGAAAAATTGAGGATTTTACTGGTCGAAGTCTCACCAGCGCCGGACCATCTTCCCCTGTGACGATCATGGGTCTCAACAGCACTCCCAACACCAACGACGTGCTTCAAGTTGTCAGCGGCAAATCGATTGCCAGACTCAAATCAAAAGAATTTTCTGGCGGACTCATTGAGCGCAAAGAAAAAGTCACTTCCCAAAAATTGATGCGCATCATGGAAGAAGACAAGATCCAGAAACTTAACCTGATTTTGAAAGCTGATGTGCAAGGCTCGCTTGAAGCGATCGAACAGATCATTTCCACCATCAAAACCGATGAAGTGATCATCAACATCATCGACAGCGAAGTTGGAAACATCACAGAATCTGACATCAAGACAGCCGCTCCCTCACAAGCCATGATCCTTGGATTCAATGTTGAAACAACGCCTGTGGCCAAAAGATTGGCAGAATCAAGCGAAGTTACCATCAAGACCTTCAAGATCATCTATGAACTTGTCGAGGAAGTTAAAAAGACGGTAATCGACATGCTTCCACCTGAAATTGTCCGCACCGATTTGGGAATGGTGAACGTCTTGGCTATTTTCAAAACAGGAAAACGCGACATGATTGTCGGAGGAAGAGTCAGTGATGGAAAAATAATCAAAGGAGCTTTGATTGAAATCAGACGTGACGGTGAAATTGTCGGCAAAGGAAAACTTGAACAGCTTCAACAAGACAAAAAAGTCACCGCCGAAGTCGGTAAAGGAAATGAATGCGGAATCGTTTTTGAAGGAGATTCAAAAATCAAAGAAGGTGACACCCTGATCGCTTTCACTGAAGAAGAGAAGAAGAGAACACTCTAAATTAATTTTAAATTCACAATTTTCAATTTTCAATCAATATTTAATTTTTAAATTATTAAATTTCCAAACATTTCGAAATTTAATCATTGGAAATTGTTTAGAAATTAGAAATTAGAAATTAGAAATTTTTTACCAATGTCCGAACGCATCACAAAACTGAACAAACTTTTCAAAGAGCATCTTGGAGAAATTTTCCAAAGAGAACTGAGCCTCAAGCCAGGTGTTTTCCTCACGATAGCCAAGGTTGACACAACCAGGGATCTTCGCTATACTCGAGTGTCCATAAGCGTCTTCCCTTTCAAGGAATCCGACTATGCGATCAAGACGATTGGCAAGGAAATATATTCAATCCAAGGAGCCCTGAACAAAAAATTGAACATGCGACCACTTCCTCGTCTGCAATTTATTTTGGACTCAACAGAGGAAGAAGCTGACAAGATCGAAAAAATTCTCCTGGACATCTAAGTTGCTGCGGCAAAAACAAAAAACAAATTTTAAAAAATCTTAAGCCTTTGTGGTTTAAGTTTTTTTAATCTAGGACTTACGCGTTTGTCCGAGCCAAACATCAGGTGAGGTCAGCCCAAAGATTATTTTTGTTTCATAAAACCCGTGTATGACGAACTTTGATTTTTGGTCGAGGGCAAATGCGTAAGCCGTATAATCAAAACATTATACTCCAAGAAATTTGCAATTCCATTTTCTTTTTTGTCCATATGCAGCGAGAGCGTGCCAAAAAAGAAAATGGGGTTGCAAACACATGCTATGAAAAATTTTATTCAAGAATTTAATACGCTTTCCTATATCATCAAAAATTCCCAGCGGATTTTGATTTTTGCGCATTCCGGTCCTGATGGAGACACCTCCGGCAGCGTTCTCGCTTTCAAAGAATATTTGGAAATGATCGGCAAACATGCTGACATCTCCTGCGTCGACCCAATTCCGGCTTTTTTGGAAACATTGACTCCCCAACGCTTCACCAGCCCCGATCATCTTGATTTGCAAAGCTATGATGCAGCCATCGGCTGCGACAGCGTCGAGCGTGGTTTCCAAAACATCCTTCCCAAACTTCCCGAAAAAACAGCCACCGTCATCATCGACCATCATCCCGACATCACCACAACTGCAGATGTTGTCATCATCGATTCCAGACGTTCCTCGGCTTGTGAGATCGTATACGAATATCTCATCAGCCAAAACGCTCATATTTCCAAAAGCATCGCCACCTATTTGATGATCGGAATTTTGTCCGACACCGGGAATTTCCAACACGCCAACACTTCCAGCCGCGTGATGGAAATTTCTTCAGACCTCATGAAAAAAGGCGCTTCTGTTTCCAAAATCATTGAAGCGACTTTTGCCAACAAAAAACTTTCCACTTTGAAACTTTGGGGACGCGCTTTTGAAAAAGCCAAAATAAACCCAAAAAATGGCCTGATAACAACCGTACTCACCCAGGCCGACATCAGCGAATGCAGCGCCTCAACAGATGACATCGGGCAAGTAGCTTCAATTCTAAACACTGTGCCAGGCACAAAATTTTCACTCATCCTTTCAGAACGTGAAGACGGTGTCATCAAAGGAAGCCTCCGCTCCGAAGAATACAAAGGTGTCGATGTTTCCGAAATCGCCCATCTTTTTGGCGGTGGCGGACACAAACTTGCCAGCGGCTTTGAAATCCGCGGGAAAATCGTCGAAACAAAGACGGGATGGGAAATAGTCTAGCATATAACATGTACCATATAGCATATAACAATTCTTTCTTTATTTTGTTATACTACATTTACAAGCAATAATTTTAGCATGCGCATCATAATATTTTTGTTATATGCTACATGTTTCATGTTATATGAAAATCGGTTGTCATGTTTCAATTGCAGGTGGAGTTTTCAATGCACCCGAAAGGGCTGCGGAACTTGGCGCTGAGGCCATGCAAATTTTCACCCGTTCGCCTCAAGGCGGCAAAGCACCAACCATCACAAATGAAATTTGTGAGAAATTTAAAATTTCAAATTTAAAATTTAAAATTCACGAAGTGGTCGTCCACACTCCTTATTATATAAACTTCGCCTCCACCAACAACCGCATTCGCTATGGCTCGATCAGTGTGATTCGCGACGAACTTGAAAGAGCATCCTTGCTTGGTGCCAGATATGTCATGACCCATCTGGGCAGCGCTGGCGAACTTTCTGAAAATGAAGCCACCGCCAAAACAATCGAAGCTTTGAAAAAATCTCTGGATGGCTACGACGGAACAGCTGAACTTTTGATTGAAAATGCGGCCGGCTCAGGAAAAATCATGGGTGCAACCTTTTCGCAAATCGCTGAAATTTTGAAAGCCGTAAACCACACCAAATTGGTGGGCATTTGCCTCGACACTCAACATTCCTTTGCTTCCGGCTATGATTGGCGCGACTTTGAAAACACACTCCAAAAAATCGATTCTGAAATAGGTCTGGAAAAAATAAAACTCATCCATGCCAATGACAGCAAAACAGAACTCACCTCGCACAAAGATCGCCACGAACACATCGGCAAAGGACTCATTGGGGAAACAGCTTTCAAAAACATCGTCTCCTTCGCGCACGAGCGCGACATCACCATGATCCTCGAAACCGAACATGATTTTGTCAAAGAGGACATTGAGCTTATCAAAAAACTTCGAGGATAATAAACAAACAAAAAATACAAACATGAAAATTGCCATCATATCAGACACCCACGACAACATGCCGAACATCAAAAAGGTTTTGGACTATTGTCGTGAAAACAAAATAGAAAAATTGATCCACTGCGGTGATTTGGCAGAGATTGAAACATTAGACTTCATCCGCGAAAATTTTGTGGGTGACATTTTTTGGACTTTCGGCAACATGGATCGCGGACACGCAGCCGACTATCCTTTCGCAGACGGAAAATACAAATCAATCAATATCTTTTCCAAACATGGAGAAATTGAAATCGCCAACAAAAAAATCGCCTTCGTGCATTTTCCCGAATACGCCAGAAGGCTTGCCGAAGAAGGAAAATTTGACTATGTTTTCTATGGGCACACCCACAAGCCCTGGACTGAAAAAATCCAAGGCGAGCGCAATGGCAACATCAAAGAATGCGAAATGCTCAACCCCGGCAATGTGGCTAATCAATACTACTCGCCCACTTTTGCCGTATATGACAGCCTGACAGAAAAATTCCAACTTGTTCTCATCAACCAATTGCCAGAATAAAAAACTATGAACAAAGAAGAACAACTTCAAAAACTTAACACTGAAATGTCAGCATGCAGCAAATGCGCGTTGCGTTGTGGCGCTTCGCGCGTGGTTGCGGGCAGTGGCAGTGCTGATGCCCAAATCATGTTCATCGGCGAAGCTCCCGGAAAAAAAGAAGATGAACTTGGCGTCCCTTTCGTTGGCGCAGCCGGAAAATTCCTGGATGAAATGTTGGCCAGCATCAAACTCAAACGCCAAGACATCTACATCGCCAACGTCGCCAAATGCCGACCGCCAGAAAACCGCGATCCCTTGCCCGAAGAAATCAAAGAGTGCTGGCCTTGGCTGGAACAACAAATTCAAATCATTGATCCAAAAATAATCATCACTCTTGGCAGACATTCTCTCAACCGTTTCCATCCGGAAGCGAAAATTTCCCAAACTCACGGAGTTCTATTTGAAAAAACTTTTCCCAACATGGGCGCAAGATATTTCTATGCACTCTATCACCCAGCCGCCGCCCTCTACAACGGCAGCATGCGTGAAGTCCTCAAAAAAGATTTTGCAAAAATTCCACTCATCCTGAAAAAAATCAAAAAAGAGCAATAATGCTCTTTTTTATATGCTGAGAACTTTTATTATTGCAAAGAATTTCACGGTACCGCGGGCGAGACTCGAACTCGCAAGGGCTTTCGCCCGAGGGATTTTAAGTCCCTTGTGTATACCATTCCACCACCGCGGCATAAACAGTCTAGATAAAAACGTTGAGGTCCGTACCAGATTTGAACTGATGTAGACGGTTTTGCAAACCGCTGCCTAACCACTCGGCCAACGGACCTTTAAATTTTCTCGGCATAGCCTCGATCAAAAAACTGAGCCTCGTTGTTACCTGGGTTCCTTTTGGAACCCGTCCAATGCTCGCTCACTCGCATCGGACCCACTCGGCCAACGGACCTTTAAATTTTCTCGTCAGAACTTAATTCAGCTTATCAAAATATACAATCATAGTCAATCAAAAGATAAATGCCTTTACGAGCCTATTTTCTTTTGAGGCCATCCGCAGCGAGAGCGAGGACGAGCGAGCAATCATAGTTCTTCGATTGCGAGCGTGCCGAAAAAGGAAATAGGCCCGTAAAAAACACTCCTTTGTCAAACCAAAAAGCACCCTGCCTGAGCAGGATGCTTGATGTTTCTATAACACGACTTTGGCATTCAAATTCTGTCTGCCGAAAGCAAAGGCTTCTTTTTTCGTTTTCACGAAAATATCAATATGGTTGCCTTTGATCGCTCCCCCACGATCTTCACAGACAAACGTTCCTTGACCTTCTATTTCAATTTTTGTTCCAAAAGGAAACTCTGGCGGACAAGCAATGGTTCTTTTTTCTTGAACCTTAAGCCCTGAAGCCGTGATTCCTTTGTTGTTGTCACATTCGTCTGCCGAAGCAGTATAAGCCGAGGCATTGACCACAAATTCTCCCTTAGGAAGGTTGTTCCATTTTTCAGCTTGCTTTTCTTTCCATTTTGCCAAAACTGCTTCACGTGCCATTTCCTCTTCAGTCTTGACGACTGCTTGCTCAACAACCGGAGCCGCAACGGCTTCAACTGTTTCATCTGCTTTGGCTGTGTTTGGAAAAAAGAAATTTGCGACTGAATTAAGATTTATGTTTGTTTTTATCTCAGTGTTTGGTGATTCGCTTGCCAGTGTCACGAATGGGAGCATAGCTGCCAACATTACCAGCAAGGCTACAACAAGCCTGATTATACGCATCTAATAAATTTTACTTCTTAACCGGCATCCGCCTTGCACTTTGCGAATAACTGGGTCAACGCTCATTCCAATGGTCGACCTAATATACTATCACATCTTTCTTCAGTAGTCAACCATCTTGCGTGATTTTTGGCTAAAACAAGCCATTTTCAATTTTAAAAATAACAAAAAACAGCCTTTTGAGGCTTGTTTTAGGCATTTTGCAAAATTTTCTCATCCCCTTCACGGGACAGTCAATTGCGAAATCAAAAATATACTTTCAAATAAAGAAAAATTCCTGACAACAAAGAGAGTGACCAAAAAAACATGAATAGCCAGGTTTGGATTTTGTGAAAAACAAAGGAATTTACCCTTTCTCCATATTCCCTGTTGGCGCGCACAAAAAATGCAATGATGACAAACAACATGACCAACGACAAAACGCCATGTAAAGCGGCAGTTATTTTCAAAGCCGGACTCAAGTTTGAAACCGAAGGAGCCCCGATCGTCCTATAGACCATATATCCCACGTTGAAAATGATCTCGTACCCGATGGCAAAAAATGCCAGCCTCTTGGAAAAAACATTTTTAACATAGCCTTGCTGGATAATAAAGAAAATCAAAGCGCCAATAAAAAGTTCCATGATTAATGTTATGGTGCTCGCAACAGGAATTTGCATATTTTTTGTTTTGTTAAGATTGTTTATACAAATTTATTTCACTTCATATGTCAATGTGACATCCACCCTGATTTCGTTCTGACCTGTTTGGATTGATGGCGCTGGCAAAGGAGCATTGCCTGAGGCGGAAGCGTCCATTTTGGCATTTGCAAACACTGGACGAACATCTTGATTTTCATTTTCAACAACATTTTTGATTGACCCAAGTTTCATGCCGGATTGTTTTGCAATCATGGCAGCTTTTTCTTGGGCTTTTTCGATTGCCAATTCCCTGGCTTGGTTTTTCAAAGCAAACTCATCATCAATAGTAAAGCTGATGTTACCAATCTGATTGGCTCCTTGCTCGGTCGTTCTGGCAATCACCTCACTGATATTGTTCAAATCCCTGATTTTCAATGTCAAAGTCTGCGCAACTTCATAGCCAACCAATTCCTGCCCTTTTCCATCCGTCCAATTATATACAGGGTTCAGATTATAATCACTGGTCTTGATATCCTTTTCATCAACTTTGAGGTTTTTCAATGCTTCAATGATGTTGTTCATTTTAAGGGTGGCTTCCTGTGTGGCTTCGGCCGCTGTTTTCTTGGCGCCAGTTTTCAATCCAACATTGATGTTAGCAATGTCCGCTTTGGCATTGACAATTCCGCTTCCAAGCACCAAAAAACGATCCTGCTCTTTGTTTTTTCCAGCCGTCACCAATGCCACAATCAAAACAGCACCAACCGCAACAACAACCAAACCGATCAACAAAGCATTAATTTTTTGCATATTTTTTTATATTAATTTTTCTTTCTCCATTATAGCACGTTTTATTAAGTCCGATTTGAGCTTCCAAGACAAAATTTAAAACCCTCATTGAAAATGAGGGTTTTAAACATTTTTGAGCGGGTGAAGGGAATCGGACCCTCGTATTCAGATTGGCAACCTGACGTACTAACCATTGTACTACACCCGCATTATTAAAATTCTTTTGCAAACAAATCCATCCAAACCAAAATTTTCTTTTTCAAATATTTATTGCTAACACATATAGAACAAACGCCATGTGTAAGTTTTCTTGTTTTATGTTTTCCTTGAATCAATACCGATTTAAAAAATTTATCCTTTGTTATTCCTATATTTTTACTCCAATATTTTAAGCATTCTTCACTATTAAGGTCTGGATACATTAATATGTATGCTTTTATTTTTTCCGTATCTACATTGCAAATCTTCTGTAAAAAAACATTAAACACATACAATAATTTATAATCCACATTACTAACGCGCACTTGGCCATTTGCAAAATTTTTATCGCCCTCTCCCCAATATAATGATATCCCTGTTGAAAATAAAATATTTCTTTTTAGTTTTTCAAATTCTTCAACAGCTTCCGTTTCTGCATTATCATAAATCTTTTTCCATTTTTTCTTTTTCAGTTCATTCAATCTGTATAATCTTTCTTCACTAATTTTTTGTGCCCTTTTTGTTAATTGCTTCTTTATATTTTCTGACCAAATAATGTCTTTAAACCAATAGGATACTGTGCTTTTTGATATATTCAACAATTCTGCTATCTCCGAATAACTTTTGTTTTGTTTTCTTAATGCTATTGCTTCTATTTTTTTATCTTTTTTCATACTTCCATTATTATATTTAAATAATAACACGGAAGTTTTATTTATACAACAACACGTGGGTCCTGCTGGAATTGAACCAGCGACCAAACGATTATGAGTCGTCCGCTCTAACCCCTGAGCTAAGGACCCTGGTTAACGCACACACAACACAATGTGCCTGAGGAGAGAATTGAACTCACGACACGTGGATTTTCAATCCACTGCTCTACCACTGAGCTACTCAGGCTTAAATAAATCGTCGCAAAGCGACTCCCCAATTTTAAATTTCAAATTTCAAATTTTTAATTAGTATTCTATGTGTGGGTGATACTGGACTCGAACCAGTGACCCCTTCTTTGTAAGAGAAGTGCTCTAGCCAACTGAGCTAATCACCCTAATAAGTTCATCAAGTAAAAAGTTCTTAAAGTTTATCAAGAAAAGCCTGACTACTTTATGAACTTTATAACTTTATAAACTTGCAACTTGTTTATGTGGGCGAAAGAGGACTTGAACCTCCAAGGGATTGCTCCCACAAGAACCTCAATCTTGCGCGTATACCAAATTCCGCCATCCGCCCCTTTTTTCAAAACCCTTGTTTGAATTGCTCCCATCCCGATCCCGATCGGGACGCTATACCAAATTCCGCCATCCGCCCGACGTGAAAGCCATGCAAATATTATTCTGCAACAACTTCCGCTGAAACTTCCTCCTTCACTTCTTTCGCAACTTCTTCCACAGGAGCAGCTTCTTCTTTTTCTGACACTTTTGCGATTGATGCAAGCGCACTATATTTCATTTTGAGTGATTTTGCGCTTCTTTCGCGAACAAAATACAATTTTGATTGGCGAACTTTGGCACGTTTCACTACTTCGATTTTTTCAATGTTTGGTGATTGGATCGGCACAACGATTTCAACTCCGACACCATTGGAAACTTTTCTCACAGTTATCATGGTTGAAGAACTTTGTTTTCCTTTGACAGCAATAACCATTCCTTCAAAAACCTGGATTCTTTCCTTTCCTCCTTCAATAATTTTGCGGAAAACTTTCACAACATCTCCAGCACGAAAAGCAGGCATGGCAGTAGCCTTCTGAGAATCATTGAAATTTAATAGTTTGTTGTTCATAACATTATCCTCCCACACTCCTACATGAGCAATCTTTTGGCCTCGGCCCTCACTGGCTATAGGGAACTGCATTAGTTGAATTAAAAAGCTTTTCTATGATACTAGCAAAAAGGTTTTTCGTCAACCCCATAATTGCCATTTCAAAACCCTGTCCCAAAAGACGCTTTGTCCTCCGCCTTGCGGATAAAAAATCTCCCCACAAAACGTTCTTTTTCTGTCATTATTGCCTTAATTTGGCCAAGAAATCTTCAAAATCCTGCGGCATCGGAGCAACAAAATCATACTGTTTTCCAAACAAGACAAATTTGAGCTCTTTGGCGTGCAACAACTGCCTTTTCGCCTCATTTTCTGCAAATTCGCCTTTTTTTGCCTCTCC
>JAQTLF010000029.1 GCA_028715015.1 Candidatus Moraniibacteriota bacterium
TTGGTTGTCGATGATGACCGGATGATTCTTGAAGTCACATCTTCTGTGGTGCAGAAGTTCGGGTTTCAGGTCATTTCGGCTTCCAATGGTGAAGAGGCTGTCAGAAATATGGATAGGTATCTGTATGCAGTAATAACCGATTTTCACATGCCAATTTTCAATGGCAATGATGTGGCGCGATTTGCCAAGAAGATTGGCATAGGCAGGATTATTCTGTGTTCATCAGCTCTTCCTGAAGGGTATTGCGAGCCCGGGATTATTATTCCTGAACCAGGCTTGTTCTACCGCAGAATTGGCAAGCCGTACAAGTTGGCTGAATTGGCCAGCGCATTGAGTTGAATGATGGTGTATTTGTCATTCATCTTTTCCAAAACATAAAGCGTTTCCCCAATGGAGAGACGCTTTTTGATATGTGCAAAGAATGTTGAAAATTTTATAAGACTCCTTCCAGATTCCAAGTTTCAGCCTTGGTGACTTTGGCTTTGATGATTTTGCCAATAAGATCTTTTTTGGTGGTGGTTATTTTGATGTTTCGCATGGTTCTGGTTTTGCCGAAAAAATTGCCATTTTTTTCTTTTTCAATCAATACTTCAATTTTTTTGCCGAGATATTTTTTGTTGTTTGCCAAGGAAGTCTTTTTGAGTATTTCGTTGAGCACATTTTCTCGACGGGCTTTTTCCTTTTGCGAAACATTGTCTTTCATTTTCCAGGCCACTGTTCCTGGGCGGGGAGAGAATTGTCCGAAAAAGACCATGTCGAATTTGGATTTTTGCATGATTTTTTCACTGTCTGCAAATTGCGCGCGTGTTTCTCCTGGAAAACCGACAATGATGTCCGATGAAATCGCATAAAGGCAATCAAGCTTGTTTTTTTTGAACTCCTTTTTGATTTTTTTGAGTCGTCCCAAATAGTGTTTTGATGTGTATTTGCGATTCATTCTTCTGAGCACTTCATCATTGCCAGCTTGGACTGGAAGATGGATCCATTCACAGACTTTTTTCAATTTCGTCACTGTTTCAATGAGAGAATCGCTCATGTCTTTGGGATGTGAAGAAACGAAATGGATCCAAAAATTTCCCGGAATCTTGTTGATTTCTGTCAGGAGTTTGGCAAAATCAATTTCATCTTCTGACTTTATGGACTTGCTGACTTTATGAACTTTTGACTTGTAACTATTCACATTCTGTCCAAGCAAGGTGATCTGTTTGTATCCCTGGGAAATCAGATTTCTTATTTCCAAAATTATTTCATTGGCGGGCCTGGAAACTTCGCGTCCACGAGCATGGGGAACGACGCAATATGAACAGAAATTGTTGCAGCCAGTCATTATGGGCACATATGCTTGGTATCTGCTGAGATTTTTTGGAGTTATTGATAGATAGTTTATGTTTTCCTGGTTTGATGAGATGTTTTTTTGACCAGGAATTTCCAATTTACAATTTTCAATTTCCAAACAATTTTCAATTATCCAATTTTCAAAGTCTTTAATATCTTTGATGGGGAAGAAAAGATCAACTTTGTTTTTCATTCTCTTTTGCACATCGGCGCGATTGGCAAGGCAACCGGTCATGATTATTTTCACATCCTGCTTTTTCTCTTTGCGAAGATTGTTGATCATGCTGTAGGCTCTGTTTTCTGCAGTTTGTTTGATTCCGCAGGTGTTGAAAATTGCAAGATTGGCATCTTCAACATTGTTTGCCAATGAAAATCCCGCATTTTCCAAAAAGGAAGCGATGCGTTCACTGTCTGAAATGTTCATTTGGCAACCAAAGGTTTTTATGTGATATGTTTTTGGCATTATTTCTTTTCTTTGATTTCGCTGATAATTTTTTCCACAAATTCTTCAAGGCTGATAGTTTGCTGCTCGCCTCGACGAAGCTCTGCGGAGGCGGGATCTTTTATGCCACGCGTCCTGACGGCCACTGTTTTTTCCGCAGCTTCTTTTTCCCCGACAACGATGATGTAAGGAGTTTTTTGCTTTTCCTCTTCGCTGATGCGTTTTCCAAGCGATTCGGCCTTGTCATTCAATTTCACACGGATGTCATTTTCCAAAAATTTGTTTCTCACTTCTTCGGCATAGTCTGCAAATTTTTCCGAAATTGGCAAAATTGAAACTTGCACTGGCGAGAGCCAAAGTGGGAAAGCCCCAGCAAAATGCTCAATCAAAAGCATGATGAATCTTTCATATGAACCCAAAATTGCGCGGTGCACCATCACTGGAGACGATTTTCCTCCTTCATTGTTGGAATATTGCAAATCAAATCTCTTGGGAGTCGCGAAATCAAGTTGCACTGTCGGAATTTGAATTTCTTTGCCAAGAGAATCGTGAAACATGAAATCCAACTTCGGACCATAGAGAGCAGCTTCGCCCTCGTGCTTGATTGCATTAAGTCCCATTTCATCGGAAATGTCTTGCAGCATTTTTTCACATTCATCCCAATCGGAAGCTTCACCGATATATTTTTCTGGATGGGCATAATCTCTTACTGACAATGAAACACTGTGATTGTCCCACATGCCCAATGAAGTGTAGAAATTCTGGATGATCTCAACCATGTTTTTCACTTCCTGTTTCACTTGGTCGACTGTGCAAAAAGAATGACCGTCTTCCACGGTGATGGCGATGACGCGTTGCAATCCTCCGATTTCTCCAGGTTTTTCATCGCGATATTGTTTTTCACTTTCCATGTAGCGGATTGGCAGATCTTTGTATGATCTTGGCTGTGAAGCAAAAATCTGGGTTTGATGCGGACACTGCACAGGTTTCATCACATAATTTTGTTTGTAGTGTGAAGCCACTTGAAAAAGTTCATCGCCGAATTTTTGGGCGTGTCCTGATTTTTCATATAAATCTATTTTGGCCAAATGAGGGGTGGAAACTTTTTGAAAGCCGTAGCCTCGACAAACTTTTTCAATGTGTTTTTGCAGCTCATCTTTGATGATTGTTCCGTTGGGAGTGAAAAGTGGAAGACCTGGTCCGACCAAATCTGAAAAACAAAACAGATCCAATTCTTTGCCAAGTTTTCTGTGATCTCTTTTGGCGGCTTCCAAAACCAAGTTGTGATAGTTTTTCAATCCTTCCTTGTTTTCAAAAACAACGCCATAAATTCTTTGCAATTGCTGGTTGTTGGCGTCGCCTTTCCAATATGCTCCGGAAATTTTGGTGAGCGCAAAAGCTCGAGGATCAATTTTTCCAGTCGATTCGATGTGGGGGCCACTGCAAAGATCAACCAATGGTCCGGATTTGTAGATAGTGACAGTTTGGTTGCCAGCCTTGTGCAGATCATCAATCAATTCTTGTTTCAAAACTTGATTCAGCTCTTTGAATTTTTCCATGGCTTCGTCTACCGGCAGCTCGGCTTTTTCAAAAGCATAGTTGGCTTTGATGATGGCTTTCATTTTTTCTTCAAGCAGCGGAAGATCTTCAGGGATCAAAGTTCTGGGAAGATCAAAGTCATAGTAAAATCCATTTTCCACTGCCGGTCCGACTGCGAATTTTGCCTCTGGAAACATTTCCAAAACGGCCGCCGCCAAAATGTGAGCGGTGGAATGTCTTAATAATTCGAGATTGCTTTGTTTGGATTGCATAAATTTATATGAAAAATATTTATTAAAAAATTTTAATTTTTAAATTTAAAGTTTGAAATCAGGGCTAAATTGCTAAATGATAAATTAAAATTTAATCATTTGAAACTGATTTTAAACTTTAAACTTAGACTTTAAAACTACAAGATAAAATAAAAAACCCTAAACAATACATAAGGAAAAATTAATTTCCTGCATCGAGACTCTATCTTTGTAATAGAGCGGTTCCACTCGATTTCCCGTATTATTTGGGCACTTTCTCAGCTTGTTCGTAAGCCGTCAAACGGAGATCTTAATGTGGGTTGGTAGGCCACAATCTCATTCAATTTTCGTCCTTTAAATATAGGACTATTCACATGATATAGCAATATTGACATTTTGGCAATTTGGGAGTATAATAAAAAATCAGTTATTTGAAAATTTATTTTGGTTTTGCTATGGCAGAAAGTTGCTTGTTTTGGGCATTTTTCTGCTGTGGCAAAGCCGATTGGCGGCTATGCTGAACAGATTGGTTTTAATCAGCAACTAGTTCGCAAGAACATTGTTGCAAAAATGAAAGGAGAAGACTATGTCTTCACGACACTCAATCGGGGCAATGAACCAGTTGGCGGATGCGTTGGATGAGGCAGGATTTACTCCTGATCTTGTCACAAAACTTAAGCAGTACAAAGAGCTCGAGAAAATAAAACTGCTTTTAAATGGTTGTGGTGAAGTTGTGCAGATTAGGCATATCATCGACTGCGACGCCGATCCGTTCGTTCCCGATGGCTGGAAAATCGAAAAACATCTCAAGGGTGGAAAGTTTGAATGGAATGCGGACAAAGTTTCACTGTATTTGTCAAAAGAACAGGAAGGTGGCAGCGCAATAGAGGGCAACAAGCTTCGCAAGAAGCTGGAGAAAATGCCAGTATTGAATGCCAATGTTCTGGATTATCTTCTGAAAAATCCGCAACTTATTCCGGAAGACTGGAAAGGTAAGGCGGTATTTTTCTGGGGAACAATCTATCGCTGCTCCGACGGCAGCCTGTGCGTTCGTTACCTTTACTGGGGCGGCGGCGAGTGGGACTGGGGCTGCAGCTGGCTCGGCGATGGCTTCCTCTCCCTCTGTCCTGCTGCAGTGTGCGCAAGTTGAAAATTTGTACTTTTGAAATTTTGTTTTCATTTGATCCTTTGAAATTTGGATCCATTGAAACGAAATATAAAGTCCCGTGTTGTGAATTTCACACGGGGCTTTTTTCTATGCTAAAATAAAAAAGGTAGTAGGCGAATATGCGGATGTTTGTGCAAGCAAATTCTGGCTGCCGAATCCAGTATCCATGCATTGAGAATATCCACGATTAAGGTTTTGGATAGAGTGATGCATGCAGACACTTCAAAAAATGAAGATACTTGGTGTGCGATGCCATGGCATTTTTGATGCCAAATAATATTCAACCCTGAGAGAATTCAAGGGGTGGTGAAATGGGAGGCATTGCATACAATTCGCAACTCCGACGGCAACCTATACGTTCGTTACCTAAACTGGAACGGCGACGAGTGGAACTGGAACTACAACTGGCTCGACAATGACTTCAACTCCAACTATCCTGCTGCAGTGTGCGCAACTCTCTTTGTTTCTCTTCTTCAGATTTTGTTGGAGAGTTTTATTTTGAAATCAATTTTCCAAGCCATCCTCCAGACATTCTGCCAATTTCGTTGGTTTTTTCTGAGAGTGAAATATATTGTTTATCATCGATCGATTTTGTTTCCCAGAGAATCATTAAAAATATTTTCAAAAGATCAATCTTTTTGATTATCACTTGAACATAGGGAATTTTTTCCTCTGGCTTCAAAAAATTTGCAATGGCAATTTTTTCTATAATATCGATAATTTGGTTGTCAATTTTTTGCCCCAAAGTGAAGCGGTGTGCCTTTGGCAGAATTTTATGATATTCGCACCATAAAATATATAAAGTTTTTGCTTTTTGAAATAAAGGGGAAATTGTGTTGGGGGGGGGTCTTAATTGTTGAATTATTTTTATGAACAAAATTCAATTGAGCCATACGTTTGAAGAAATTATTAGTTTGGAAAACTTGCTTTTAGCTTGGAAAGAATTTGAATGTGGCAAGAAAAGCAGAAAAGATGTCCAAGATTTTTCCATGCATCTTATGGATAACATCTTTTTGCTTCACAATGATCTTCTTAATCATACCTACAAACATGGAGGCTATCAAGCGTTCAAAATAAATGATCCAAAACCCAGGGATATCCACAAAGCCACAGTTCGCGATCGGCTTTTGCATCACGCGATATATAGGATTCTATACCCATTTTTCGATAAGACTTTCATTGCCGATTCTTTTTCGTGCAGAAATAACAAAGGCACACACAAATCCATAAATCGATTTATGGAATTTGGGAGAAAAGTTTCCAAAAACAATACACGAACTTGTTGGATTTTGAAATGCGATATCAGAAAATTTTTTGCTAATATCGACCACGAAATTTTGCTAGGCATTTTGAGTGAATATATTCCAGATGAAAGAATAATGGCACTTCTTGAAAATATTATCAGAAGTTTTTCATCAACAAAAGAAGGCGTCGGACTTCCGCTGGGAAACCTCACCTCGCAACTTTTCGTGAATATTTATATGAACAAATTTGACCAATTTTCCAAACACAAATTGAAATCCAAATTTTATATCCGCTATGCTGATGACTTCGTATTTTTTTCGGAGGATAAAGAGTTGTTAGAAAATCTAACCATTGAAATATCAAAGTTTTTATTTCAAGAGCTGAAATTGGAATTGCATCCTGACAAAGTTTTCATCAAAACTCTGGCTTCAGGTGTGGATTTTCTTGGCATGGTCAATTTTCCCAATTATCATATTTTGCGGACAAATACAAAAAGAAGGATGCTGAAAAAGTTGAAAAACAAAAATATTGATCTGCAAAAAGGTTTAATTGTAGCGGAAAACTTTAATCAAAGTCTGCAATCATATTTGGGAATGCTAAAACATTGTAATGGGCATAAAATTCAAAAAGAAATTGAAGAAATAAGCCTTGCACCTGAAAACTCATTGCTCAATAGTTATTTGCATATCATATTTTTTATTTACCAATTAGTCAACTTTGTGCATATGCACAAAGTTGACTAAAATATATTTGGGAAGTAAAATATAAATACGAAATAGATATGAAAAAGAAAATAAAAAAACAAGAAAAACCAAAAACAATAAAAGAATTGGCAGAAAGCTTTGTTGAATCTGACGGCATTCCTGCCACGGCGGGAAAGTTTTTGCTGATGACGTTGGCACTTGGCGGGATTGTTTTTGCTGGTGCGCTTGCTCCAGGATTATTGCTGGCTTCAAAAGAATTTTCAAAATCCAAAAAATACAACAAAAAACAAATCCAAAATGCTGTCTATAATCTTAAACGAAGAAAACTTATAGAGGTGGTTCAGATGGATGACGGAAAAATCAAAGTAAAACTGACAAACAAAGGACGAGAAAGAATAAAAGAATTTTCTTTTGAAACATTGAAGATATAAAAACCAATCAGATGGGACAAAAAATGGCGCATTTTGATTTTCGATATACCCACCAAGCCAAAAATATATAATCAAGCCAGGAATGCCTTGCGTGCCAAGATAAAAGAACTAGGATTTTATCAAATGCAGAAAAGTGTGTGGGTATATCCATATGAATGCGAAGACGAAATTCTTTTGGTTGCGGAAATATATCAAGTGCAAAAACATATCGAAATTATTACAGCTGAAAAAATACTTCATGAAAATATTGTGCGTAAAGCCTTTAAACTTTAGCTGCTGCTTCGAAATAGAACATATCCAATTAGTCAACTTTGTGCATATGCATAAAGTTGACTAATGATAAGAAAATAAGAAAATAAGAAAAACAAAGGAAGCAAAAAATAAAGAAAAATAGCGGATGCGCGGTGTGTTCTTGATGTTGTTTATGCAAGTTCTGCGTTTCCGCCTTGGACAATTTTTTTTATTTCATCCAAAAGTGTCGGATGATGTTCGATGGAAAAAGGCGTTTCCAGTTTGTTGGTCTGGTGATGCAGAAAAACTTTACATTGCCCGGCTGTGCAGGTATTGAAGAATTTGGAAAGATTGTGGATGATTTCCGGCGTTGCATTTTGGGGAAGAGTGATAATTAGCTTTTTAGGCGTTAGCTTCTCAGTATTTAAATTTTCAGATAATAAGCTTTGTGGTTGACCAGATGACTGTTGGCCTGCCTCGCCGGCAGGCAGGCTGCTGACTGCTGAACCGCCTCCGCCTTGATCGTTCTTATCATCATTACTATCATCATCCTTAACACCGTAAGTTTTTTTGGTGGCTTCGATGCGAAGATAATTTTCAATTTCAGCTCTGTTCAATTCTTTGGCTTCATCGACAATCAATTTGTAGACACCATCTTTGTCGGAAAGTCTGCCTTCGGCGATTATCATTCTTTCTTCTTCCCAGACACTGCCCAAGCGCTCGAGCACTTTGGGGAAAACCAGCACTTCTATTTTTCCTTTGGTGTCTTCAAGCATTACGAACAACATGGTCTCTTGTCTTTTGGTGAGAATTTTTTGAATTTTTTGAATCACTCCGCCAACGGCAATTTTTTGTCCAACCAATTCAGGTGTCAATTTGTCCAATGAAACCGCGACTTTGTCGATGTAGGCTTGATATTCTTTGACTGGATGGCCACTAACATAAAGGCCAAGAAGTTCTTTTTCCCATTGCAGTTGCTGCTTTTTGCTGGCCGGATCAACTTCAAGCAAAGGAACTTGGGGTGTTTCCAAAACAGCTTCACCAAACAAACTGACCTGGTTGGAATTTTTGGATTTCTGAATATTCTTGGTGAACATTAAAATTTGTTCCATGCTTTGGATGATCTGGTTTCTTTCGCCAAGTTCATCCAAGGCTCCGACTTTTGCCAAGGCATCGATGGATTTTTTGTTGAGATCTTTTGTTTGGACACGCTCCAAAAAATCTCCCAGTGATTTGAATTTGCCATTCCTTTTGCGTTCAGCCACAATTTCATGGGCGATCACATGGCCCACATTTTTGATGGCATTGAATCCGAAGCGTATGTTTTCACTGCCATCAGCATTGGTGATCACAGCAAAATCTTCAAAACTTTCATTGACGTTCGGGGCTAATACTTTGATTCCCATGTCATGACATTCGCTTGCTTCGATGGCGATGCGGTCGATGTTGTCTTGGTCGGAAGTGAGTAGGGCTGCCATGAAGGCGGCAGGATAATGGGCTTTGAGATAGGCTGTCTGATAGCCGATGATTCCATAACAAGCCGCATGCGAACGGTTGAATCCATAACCGGCGAACGGTTCGATGAAAGAGAAAACTTTTTCTGCAATTTCTTTGGTGCTGCCATTATCAATGCATCCTTTCACAAATTTTATTTTCTGTTCCTGAATGAGATCAAGAATTTTCTTTCCCATAGCTTTGCGCAAAACATCAGCTTCTCCCATGGTGAAACCTGCCAAATCGCGGGCGATCTGCATAACTTGTTCCTGATAAACAGCCACTCCATAAGTGTTTTTCAAAATCGGTTCCAATTTCGGATGGACATATTTGACCTTTCTTCCATGTTTTCCGGAAATGAAATCCGGAATCCAATCCATCGGTCCTGGTCGATAGAGCGCCACCATGGCGATGATGTCTTCAATAACTGTGGGTTTGAGCAATTTCAAATAGCGTTTCATGCCGGAACTTTCCAATTGGAACACTCCGGTCGTGTGGGCTTCTTGTAAAAGTTTGTAGGCTTCGGGATCATCAATTGGAATGGTGTCGATATCGATGTCCACACCTTTGGTTTTTTTGACGATGCGCAAAGTATTTTGGATGATGGTGAGATTTTTCAATCCCAAAAAGTCCATCTTGAGCAGTCCGATTTTTTCCACATAGGAAGATTTGGTGGAAGAAGAATATTGTGTAACCGTTCCTTCTTTGGATCCGGTGATGTTTTGAATAGGGGAATAATGCGTAACCGGCTCTTTGGTAATTACCACTCCGCAAGCATGCATGCCGGCGTGGCGGATCACTCCTTCAAGCCGCATGGCGCTGTCGATAAGTTTTTTGGCATCAGTGCTTGAATTGTAGTGGTCGCGAAATTCAGGAACTTCTTCAATCGCTTTTTTGATGGAAGTGAACATCGGAATCATTTGCGATGTTTTGTTGCAAAAATCATAGGGAAATCCCAAAGCGCGTCCTGTGTCGCGGATGGCAGCGCGGGCAGCCATTGTTCCGAACGTGATGATTTGCGAAACATGATCGTTGCCATATTTTTGGCGCACATAATTCAAAACATCTTCGCGACGATCATCAGCAAAATCCATGTCGACATCGGGCATGGACACACGTTCAGGATTCAAAAACCTTTCAAAAAGCAGATCATATTTGATGGGATCGACATTTGTTATTCCAGTCAGATAGGAAATGAAACTTCCGGCTGCGCTTCCGCGTCCCGGTCCGACCACGATCCCATTGTCCTTGGCCCAATTGACAAAATCTTGCACGATCAAAAAGTATGAGGCATAGCCGCATTTTTCAATGACGGAAAGTTCATAGGCCATGCGGTCGCGATGAACCTGGGTTATTTCTTCATCCTTGTATTTTTTCTTGAGTCCAGCGTTGCAAAGTTCAATCAGATATGACATGGCCGTGTGGCCTTCCGGAACATCGAAGTGGGGAAGCTGGGTTTCTCCAAGCTTCAGATGAAAGTCGCATTGGTCAACAACCAATTGGGTATTGGAAACAACTTCAGGATTGTCGGGAAAACCTGCCAAAATTTCTTCAGGTGAGCGCAATGACAAATCAAAATCCATCAGATTCATGCGGTCTGCTTCCTGAACTTTGCGGTTGGTTTGCACGCAAAGCAAAATGTCCTGGGCGGTCGCATCTTCTTTTCTGACATAGTGCACATCGCAAGTGGCAACCACTGGGATGTTGAGTTCTTTGGCCAATTTGAAAATTCCATCGTTGGCCACTGCCTGATTGGGAAAATTTTTGTGGTCTTGGACTTCCAAGAAAAATGAACCTTCATCAAAAATATCCTTGTATTCCAAAGCAAGTTCACGGGCTTTGTCATATTTTCCCATGATGATGTTGGCTGGAATTTCTCCTTCGGCGCAGGCGGAAAGTCCCACCAATCCTTTGCCATATTGTCTCAAAAGATTTCGATCAATGCGGGGTTTGTAATAGAAGCCATCCAAATGAGCCAGTGAAACCAATTTCATCAAATTGTGATAGCCTTCATCATTTTTGACCAACAAAATAAGATGATAGCGTTTGCGGTTTTCAGCGGTGGCATCTTTTGATTTATAATCCCCATTGGTGACATACATCTCGCAACCGATGATAGGCTTGATGCCTTTTTCCTTGGCTTTGATGAAAAGTTCCACTGCGCCATACATCACTCCGTGATCGGTGAGCGCAATAGAATCCATGCCAAGTTCTTTGGCACGGTCCATTAAGTCATCAATTTTTCCCAAGCCATCCAAAAGGCTGTAATGGGAATGGACATGGAGATGAGTATACTTCATAAAGTTTTAAAGGCTAAATTTGAAATTTGAATTCAGTTTTAAATGATTTAATTTTTTAATTTATCATTTAATAATTTTAGAACTTACGCATTTGCCCTCGACCAAACATCAAAGTTCATCATAAGCGGGTTTTTATGAAACAAAAATAATCTTTGGGCTGACCTCACCTGATGTTTGGCTCGGACAAACGCGTAAGTCATAAATTTAATCTTGATTTAAAACTTAAAATTTTAAATTTAAAATTATTGGCAAAATAAAAACCACTATCAATAAATAGGGTCTATCAGAAATAATATAAATAAATCACAGTCATATGTTTGGATGTATCTTCATTTCCCAGGGACCAGCCATTGGGTCTTGCAAGATAATTTTTTAGTATCTGAAGTATAGCACATGTAACGCTATATACAAAATATCCAATACTGGTTACTATGAACATATGGAAACATCGACATTTATCTTGGAAAAAGATTTTGCGCAGCAAGGCTATACGCACATCATCGGAACCGATGAAGTTGGGCGTGGGCCACTTTGTGGGCCGGTTTTGGCATGTGCCGCCATGTTCAAGGATGCAAATTTTGAGATTCCGGCGGAATTTCAAAAACAATTCGATCTGATCAGGGATTCCAAAAAACTTTCCGAAAAACAAAGGGAAGAAATGTTTGATTTTATTGGACAACATTTTCACCTTGGCATCGGACTTTGCGACCATGAAACGATCGATCGCATAAACATTCTGGAAGCCAGCTTTCTTTCCATGAAAAAAGCGATACAAGAACTTAAGCGTAACATGGAACATGAAACACATAACATAGAACATGAAACACAAAATACAAAACAAAAAACACAATCCATTGAGAATCAAAATGCTCCATGCCCTATGCCCCATGCTCCAAGATTTATAATTCTGGTTGATGGAAACAAACAAATCCCTAATCTTTCCATGGAACAATATGCCGTGATTGGCGGAGACAAATTGGTCAAATCGATTTCGGCAGCTTCAATCGTGGCCAAAGTGACCAGGGATCGCCTGATGCAGGATTTCCATTTGAAATATCCGCAATATGGCTTAGATAAGCATAAAGGCTATGGCACCAAGATGCATATGGATGCCCTGGCAAAATATGGTCCCTGCCAAATCCACCGCAAATCCTTTGCTCCAGTCAAAAAAGCCCTTAAAACAGCATAACCCTTGCCAAAATAAATATTTAATGGTAAATTAGTTACTAGTTAAGGAGATATTAATTAAAAATGTTCTGGGATTTATTAAGGCTGTAATAAAGGTTTTCTTTGGAACTTTATGAACTTTATAAACTTTACGAACTTTAAGGACTAATTTTATGTCAGTACCAAAACAACGTCACACCAAACAACGCAGAGATGCAAAGCGGGATCGTTTTGCAATCGACCAAGTGAAAACCCAGACCTGCCCTAAATGCGGCAAGGAAAAATTGGCACACAGAGTTTGTGCTCATTGCGGTTTCTACAAAGGAAAAGAAGTTGTAAACACAGTCAAAGAAACAACTAAAAAACAAAAATAAACGCATAACGCGAAGCGCAAAACGTGTGTCGTAAGATTTTACGTTCCACGTTTTACGTTACACGTTTCACGATATCATGGCTAATCGGCACCTTCAAAGGTCAGTTGCAATGCAAGCTCTTTTCGAGTGGGATTTTCAAGGCAAGCATGACGAACTCATTGATCAGATCATTGACCGCAATGTGAGGGAATTCGCTCCAGGTATTGAAAATGCCACTTTTGTTGATGCCTTGGTTAGGGGAACTCTGGAAAAACGGGCAATGGTGGATGCACTGATTGAGAAATGCGCTCCTGAGTGGCCATTGGACCAAGTGACCATCATTGATCGCAACATTCTTCGCTTGGGAATATATGAACTAATGCATGGAAACTATAGCGAGGTTCCTCCTAAGGTTGCCATCAATGAATCAATCGAACTTGCCAAAACTTTTGGCGGAGAAAGCAGTGCGCGTTTTGTCAACGGCGTTCTTGGCACGATCTATCGTGAAATGGGCGAGCCCATGAAAGATGACAGCACGAAGAAACACAAGAAAACTGAAACCGAAGAAATTTTAGTCGGAGAGGAAAAAGAAGTAGTAGAAAATTAATAAGTTAGTCAAAATCTAAAATCCAAAATCTCAATTTCAAATAAATGACTAAATATTAAAATCC
>JAQTLF010000030.1 GCA_028715015.1 Candidatus Moraniibacteriota bacterium
AGCTTCGCAAAGTTTCTGTTGGAGACAAGTTGGCTGGACGACATGGAAACAAGGGTGTGATCTCACGTATCGCTCCCGTGGAAGACATGCCATATTTGCCGGATGGAACTCCGATTGATGTTATTTTGAACCCATTGGGAGTCATCTCCCGTATGAACATCGGACAGATTTTGGAAACTCATCTTGGATGGGCAGCTTTGAAACTTGGTTACAAGGCAGCAACTCCTGCGCTTGATGGAATCACTGAAGAAGACATCAAGGGAGAGCTTAGAAAAGCAGGACTTCCAGAAAGTGGAAAGATCAGACTGATTGATGGAAAAACCGGTGAACTTTTCGACAATGAAACCACTGTCGGTGTGATGTATGTGATGAAATTGAACCATTTGGTTGAAGACAAATTGCACATGCGTTCAATCGGACCATACTCATTGATCACCCAGCAACCGCTTGGAGGTAAGGCCCAGTTCGGAGGACAGCGCTTTGGAGAAATGGAAGTGTGGGCTCTTGAAGGTTATGGAGCAGCTTACACATTGCAAGAAATGCTCACGATTAAATCTGATGATGTGCTCGGAAGATCAAAAGCCTATGAATCAATCATTAAGGGAGAAAAAATAAAGAGTCCTAATATTCCAGCCTCATTTCATGTGCTCGTCAATGAGCTCAAAGGTCTGTGCTTGGATGTGGAACTTGTTGATTCAAAACTCAAGGAAGATGATCATGATGACGAGATCGGCGGATATGATAAGCCGGAAGAGGACGTTGATCAAATTTAATTTAAACTTTGTAATAAACTTAAAACTTGACCCTCATCTGTCATGAGTACATGACATCCTCTCCCTAGGAGGGAGAGGAAAATAGGGAAGAAAACATTTTATGGAAAATATTACTAAAGTGAGCGATTTCAATAGCGTCCGACTCCGCCTTGCCAGCCCGGATGCGATCATGAATTGGTCTCACGGTGAAATCACCAAGCCTGAAACAATCAACTATCGCACCCAGCGATACGAAAAAGACGGACTATTCTGTGAAAAAATCTTCGGACCTTCCAAGGATTGGGAATGTTATTGTGGAAAATACAAACGCATCAGATATAAAGGGATCGTTTGTGACAAATGCGGAGTTGAAGTGACCCGCTCAATCGTTCGTCGTGAACGCATGGGACACATCAAACTTGCTGTTCCTGTTTCCCACATTTGGTTCCTCAGAGGTGTGCCTTCCAAGATCGGAAGCGCCCTGGGAATCGGTGTTCAGGATTTGGAAAAAGTCATCTATTTTTCAGCCTACATTATCAAGGAAGTGAACGAAGAAGTTCGCGACCGTGTGATTGACCAGTTGGAACAAGAATACAAATCCAAGCAAAAAGAAATCAAAGGCGGAAAGACTGAAAATGAACGCGGAGCAGAAATGATGTTGGAAGAACTTCGCGAACAATACAAAGGAGTTAAAGATGATTTGAAAAATCTCAAACCGATGCAGATCCTTTCTGAATTGGAATATTTCAATCTGTCATCTCGTTTTGGCCAGGTTTTTTCTGCAGGAATCGGTGCTGAAGCTGTTCGCAGCGTGCTTGAATCCATGGACATCGAGAAGATGATCAAGCATGTTAAAAAAGAATTGGAAAATGAAGACACTGCTGACAAGAAGAAACTTTTCAAAAGAATGAAATTGTTCCAAGGTTTCAAAAAAGCTGGTCTTAAACTTGAATGGATGTTGCCGACTGCGATTCCAGTTATTCCGCCAGATCTTCGTCCGATGGTTGCTCTTGATGGAGGACGTTTTGCAACTTCAGACTTGAACGATCTGTATCGCCGAATCATCAACAGAAACAATCGTTTGAAAAAATTGATCGATCTTGGAGCTCCTGAAGTAATCACCAGAAATGAAAAAAGAATGTTGCAGGAAGCTGTGGATGCCCTTTTTGACAACTCTGCTCGCAAAGGACAATCTTCAGTGGCTGCTTCAACCGGACAACGAAGACCACTGCGCTCTTTGGCTGATGCACTCAAAGGAAAACAAGGACGTTTCCGCCAAAACCTTTTGGGAAAACGCGTGGACTATTCCGGACGATCAGTTATTGTTGTCGGACCGCAGCTTAAACTTCATCAAGCAGGACTTCCTAAGAAAATGGCTTTGGAACTTTTCAAACCATTTATCATCAACAAGTTGATTGAAAAAGAATTTGCCCACAACGTGAGAACTGCTGGAAGAATGGTTGATGCTGAAGCGGAAGAAGCTTATGAAATTTTGGACGAAATCATTGAGCATCACTATGTGCTCTTGAATCGCGCGCCTACTTTGCATCGTTTGTCCATCCAGGCATTCCAACCAGTACTCATCGAAGGAAAAGCCATCCAGGTTCATCCTATGGTTTGTGCTGCTTTCAATGCTGACTTCGATGGAGACCAGATGGCTGTGCATGTTCCTTTGACAGACCAGGCACGTGAGGAAAGTGCTAACATCATGCTTTCTTCAAAAAACTTGCTCAAACCTGCTTCTGGAGAACCGATTGCTGTGCCTTCCAAAGACATCGTTTTGGGAATATATTTCATCACTCACATCAAAGCTGGTGTGAAAGGTGAAGGAAAGATTTTTGCAACCGATGAAGAAGCGATTTTGGCATATCAAATGGGATTTGTTGCTATCAATGCGAAAATCAAAGTTGATATCGATGGTCAGATCTTGGAAACTTCAGCTGGAAGAATCATGTTGAATGACATTCTGCCTCCAGAACTTCGCTATATCAACGAAGAATTGACTCAAAAAGAAATCAAGCAATTGGTGGCTAAGATTCTTCGCATGAAGGGCCAGGAAGAAACTGCTGCTTTCATTGATCGTATCAAATCTCTTGGATTCAAAATGGCTGGACGTTCCGGAATCAGTTGGGGAATGGATGATTTGAAACAATCACCAGTGAAAAAGGAAGCCATGATCAAAGCTGAAGAAGAAGTTGCAACCATTAACATGCAATATTCAATGGGACTTTTGACTGAAGAGGAAAGAAAGAATCGCGTGATTGAAATTTGGAACAGAACAAAGAACTTGATTGCTGATGCCGTCAAAGCTTCACTTGATAAGGAAGGAACAGTGTACACCTTGGTGCATTCCAAAGCTCGCGGATCTGAATCAGTAGTGGTACAGATGATGGGTATGAAAGGACTCGTGGCTGGACCGACTGGAGAAACAATCGAATTGCCAGTAAAAAGCTCCTTCAAAGAAGGTTTCAATGTTTTGGAATATTTCATTTCAACTCATGGAGCCCGAAAAGGTATGGCTGATACAGCTCTTCGAACTGCGACTGCCGGATATCTCACCCGTCGTCTCGTGGATGTGTCTCAAGACATCATCGTGCGTGAAGAAAATTGTGGAGACACCGAGGGCGCCTTCATCTATCGTGCAGACTCTGAAAGAATCGGACAAAGCTTCGCAGTCCGCGTTGAAGGAAGATATTTGGCTGAAGATGTTCTTGATCCAGCAACCAAAAAAGTTATTGTTAAAAAAGGTGAACTGGCAACCAAGGAAGATGGAATCGCAGTTGAAGCTGCCAAAGTTGATGCTGTCAAAATCAGAAGCGTGGTGACATGTAAAAGCAAACGAGGAATTTGTCAACACTGCTACGGTGTTGATCTCGGACGCAGCGACGTTGTGGCCATCGGACAGGCAGTGGGAATCGTGGCTGCACAAGCTATTGGTGAACCAGGAACACAGCTGACCATGCGTACTTTCCATACTGGAGGTGTGGCTGGCGGATCCGACATCACCCAAGGTTTGCCTCGTGTGGAAGAAATTTTCGAATGCCGACCACCGAAGGGAGAAGCCATGATTTCTGAAGTTGATGGAAAAATAACTGACGTTGTCAGCGAGAACAAAAAGACTGTCACCATCAAAGTTGAAACTACTGAAGGTGAAATGGTTGAATATCAAGTTCCGAACGAATCAACCATCGTCGTTTCCAAAGGACAGCTTATCGGCAAGGGAACACAATTGAATGAAGGTCACATCGATTTGAAAAAACTTTTCGAAACCATGGGACAAGAAGCCATCCATCGCTATGTTATCGGTGAAATTCAAGAAATTTATGCGGCGCAAGGTGAAGGAATCAATGACAAGCATGTAGAAGTCATCATTCGCCAAATGCTTTCCCGCATGAAAGTCATCACTGCCGGAGACACTGATCTTCTGCCAGGTGACATCGTTGAAAAAGACCAATTCGAGGAATCCAACCTGGAAGCTTTGAATGCCAAAGAGGAACAAGCGACTGGAGAACAACTCATCATGGGAATCACGAAAGTTGCCCTTTCAACCGAATCATTCCTGTCCGCCGCATCCTTCCAGGAAACTGCTCGCGTTTTGATCAACGCTGCGGTGACCGGAAAAGATGATCGTCTCCGAGGACTCAAAGAAAACGTGATCATCGGACGCTTGATTCCTGCAGGAACAGGATATAGAAAATAGTTTCTTAGGAATTAGCTCGTTAGCTTCTTAGGGAAATTCGAACACAACTTTTTGCTTTTCTGCTGAAGCTTAATTGCAGCAGGGTATGGAAATCTTAAAAAACGCTCCACTTTGGTGGGGCGTTTTTTGTTTGCAAAATGTTTCTATTTTAGGCAATAATGGAGTTTATGCACAGGCAAAGTTGCGAGGGTATGGCAATAGTGATATAATGACACTATAAAAATTAAAAGCAAAAAATATGACAAAAGAAATTATGATCAATTCGCTCAGTAAGGATTTTGAAAGCATCAAGAAAGTTGATGAAAATGGGATTGAATACTGGGAAGCTCGCGAACTGATGCCTGTTTTGGGATATGGTAAATGGCAGAATGCTGAAGAAGTTATTGCAAAAGCAACAAAAGCTTGTTTCAATAGCGGTCAATCTATTAAAGACCATTTTACTGACTGCAGTAAAATGGTCAGTATCGGCTCAAACACAGTGAGGCGGCTGAAGGACTGGAAACTTGATCGCTACGCTTGTTATTTGATTGCGCAAAATGGTGACCCCAAAAAACAAGAGATTGCTATGGCGCAGACATATTTCGCAATTCAAACCAGGAAACATGAAATATTTGAACAGCTTTCCGACACAGACAAAAGACTTTTCATTAGGGGTGAAGTTTCTGATCAGAACAAAAAACTTTTTCGGACAGCCAAAAAGGCGGGCGTGAGCAATTTTGGAAGATTTAATAATTATGGATATTTGGGCTTGTATGAATTGAACGTTTCGGAAATTCGTAAGAAAAAAAGAATCGGCAAGGATGACATTTTGGATAGGGCAGGCTCAACAGAATTAGCAGCCAATCTTTTTCGCATCACGCAAACTGATGATAAAATTAGCAATGAAAAAATTGTTGGAGAAAAAATGGCTAATTCGGCGCATTTTGAAATTGGACGCAAAGTGCGAGGCGCAATAAGGGATATCGGAGGAATTTTGCCGGAAAATTTGTCAGTTGAAAAACATATTAAAGAACTGAAAAAAGAAAAAAAGAAGATGTTGAAAAATAAAATAAAAAATATCAGCAAAATAGCATGACAGAAATTGCTTTTTGGTTGCAATCCGTAAATTTGCAAAAAATGCCTATTTTAGGTACTATTAAGACATGTAAACATATAATCACTTAAACATTTAAACAAAGCGGATGCTTGCATGATTGAATGTTTGGATGAGTTTAACTTTTATGATCAACAAAAAGCGTATTTTTTCAGGAATCCAACCAAGCGGCAATTTGCATATTGGAAATTATTTAGGAGCCATCAAAAACTGGGTGGCTTTGCAAGACGAATTTGAGTCCATTTTTTGCGTGGTCGACATGCATGCCATCACGGTGCCGCAGGGTCCCGAAACTTTGAGAAAAAAGACCATTGAAATTGCCAAAATATATTTGGCAGCCGGCATCGACCCGAAAAAATCGGCCATTTTTGTGCAGTCGCAAGTTTCCGAACATGCGGAACTCATGTGGATTTTAAACACGATTGCCAAAATGTCAGAATTGGAAAAGATGACACAGTTCAAAGACAAATCTCGCAAGAGTGGAATTGAAAGCGCAGGAGTGGGACTTTTTGACTATCCTGTTTTGATGGCGGCTGACATTCTTTTGTATGGCACGGAAGTTGTGCCGGTGGGGGAAGATCAAAAACAACATGTGGAATTGGCACGTGATTTGGCCAAAAGATTCAATCAGAAATTCGGAGAAACATTCATCGTGCCGAAAGCTTTCATCAAAGAAGAGGGGATGCGCATCATGGGCCTGGATGATCCGGCCAAAAAAATGAGCAAATCGGCAGCTTCAGAATACAACTACATTTCATTGCTTGACGACGAGCAGACCATCAGAAGAAAAATCAAAAAAGCAGTGACAGATTCGGGCAGCGAAATCGTGTACAGCGATGAAAAGCCGGCGCTCAAAAATTTGATCAACATTTTCTGTTCATTTTCCGGAAAATCATTCAAGGAAATTGAAAAAAACTTTGTCGGCAAAGGATATGGAGATTTCAAGAATGAATTGGCGAATGTTGTTGTCGAATCTTTGAAACCTTTTCAAGAAAAATTCAATTCAATTTCGGATGAAGACGTTTTGAAAATCCTCAAAGAAGGCGCCGAAAAAGTGCGTCCAATTGCCAAGGCAAAACTTGATGAAGCCAAAAGAAAAGTGGGCTTTGTAGGCTAGCTTACTAGGCATTAGATTATTAGCTTGTTGGAAAATTTAAAGTGCATAACAAAAACGTCCCATTTTATTGGGACGTTTTTGATTCTTGTTTTTGAATTAGCCCCTGATAATTGCCAGCAATTCATCCTGTTTTTGTTCCATGAGTTGCTGGGAGTTTGCTTCAAGATTGAGGCGAAGTTTTGGCTCAGTGTTGGAAGGACGCACATTGAACCACCAATCAGCAAAATCAATGCGGATGCCATCAAGTTCATCCAATTTTCCATCTTTGTAAAGTTCTTTCAATTTCTGCATCATTCCCGCTTTGTCTTCGACATCCGAATTTATTTCTCCACTGTGGTGATAGCGTCTCAGATCCTGACAAAGTTCCGACATCGTTTGCCCGGTTTCATTCAAAAGATTGATCAAAGTCACGACTGCCAAAGTTGTCATTTCAGCTTTGGAATTTTCCTCGAAGAAATAGTGTCCTGAAAGCTCGCCGGCAAAAACGGCTCCTTCAGCTCTCATTTGTCTTTTTATTAATGAATGTCCCACGCGGCAACGTCCCACTGTTCCGCCTGCTTCTTCAATGACTTCTTTGACAGCATTGGAAGATCGGATGTCCATCAATATTTTTCCTCCGGGATATTTTTTCAAAACTTCTTTGGCCAAAAGGGCAATGGTGAAATCCATCGGCACAATCGCACCTTTTTCATCCACAAAACCGACACGGTCGGCGTCGCCATCATATGAAATTCCAAAATCTGCCTGCTCGGCCACGACTTTTTCCTGAAGGGATTTCAATGTTTCCAATTTCAACGGGTTGGCTTCATGATTTGGAAAGGAGCCATCAAGTTCTTCAAAAAGATATGTTGCCTGGATGTCGCCGGCAAAGCGCTCGAACAATTCCTTGTCCAGACTCCCGACAGAGTTTGCAAAATCGATGACAATTTTTTTCTTGCCGATTCCTGATTTGAAAAAACTTGCGATGTAGTCAAGACATTCGCTTTTGAGTGTTTCATTGGTTTCGATTTTTCCAACGGTTTCCCTTGTCTCAAATTCTCCTTTGAGCGCCAAGTCGCGGATTTCTTCCATGCCATCTCCTTCGCCGATCGGCACGGCATTTTTCTTGCACAATTTAAGTCCGTTCCATTCAGCAGTGTTGTGAGAGGCAGTGATCATGACGCCTGCATCAACATCAAGTTTCCAAGAAGCGAAATAGAGCATAGGTGTGCTGACCAGTCCTATTTTGACAACATCAGTTCCTTGGGAGGTGATTCCTTTGATCAGACCATCTTGGATTTCTGGCGAAGATGTGCGCATGTCCATGCCGACAACGATTTTTTTGGCCTTAGTGTTCTGGGCAATTGATTGTCCGATTTTTTCAGCAATTTTTCCATCAAGCTGCTCAGGAAAAATTCCCCGGATGTCATAGGCTTTGAATATTGATTTGTCCATTGTTTAATTTGAAATTTTAAATTTGAAATTTTAAATCAAATCTGAATGTCTAAATTTTAAAACATTTAAACATTTTTCATTTTAAATTCATTTCAAATTTTAAATTTAGCCTTTAAAATTTAAACTAAAGCTTATATATTCTAGCAAATTACGCCATATTACTCAAGATGTATGTTTTGTTGGAATTTGCCAAGCTCTCTTTGCAGCAGCGGAAAAGCGCTCAAATCAGGGCTGTCTGCCAAAGTCTGTTCGGCGTAGTCGTGGGCGATTTCGATCAGTTTCACGTTGCTGATGTGCTCCATGGCTATGTCAGGAAGGCCTGATTGGCGCGTCCCCAAAAATTCTCCAGGTCCTCTGAGCAACAGATCTTCTTCGGCGATTTTGAAACCGTCGGAAGTTTTTTCCATGGCTCCGAGTCGCGATTTGGCTTTGGTTGTTTTGCTACCCGTGAATAAAAAGCAATATGATTGCAGTTCACTGCGACCCACACGGCCGCGAAATTGATGCAACTGTGAGAGTCCAAAACGTTCGGCATCTTCAATTATGATAACAGTCGCGTTCGGCACATCGATGCCAACTTCAACCACAGATGTTGCAACCAAAATGTCATATTTCTTGTCTTTAAAGTCCTGCATCACTTTTTCTTTTTCATCAGATTTTATGCGGCCATGCAAGAGTCCCAGCGACAAATCTGGAAAAATTTCTTCAGATAATCTCCGGTGTTCTTGTGTGGCTGCTTTGAGCTCAGTCAGTTTTTCAGATTCTTCAACCAGTGGCAAAATCACAAACACTTGATGACCACTGGCGATTTCGCTTCTCACAAAATCATACGTTTCATTTCTCTCGCGCGTTGAAACTATTTTGGTAATAATCGGTTTGCGATTTTTTGGCATTTCATCCAGCACTGACAAATCAAGATTGCCAAAAAACACCAATGTCAGCGTTCTTGGAATCGGTGTCGCTGTCATGGTTAATAAGTGCGGAATTTTTCCAGGCAAACCGTCATTAATGCTTTCAATTTTTTGCTGCAAAAATGCGCGCTGCGAAACACCGAAGCGATGTTGTTCATCAATAATAATTAAGGCCAAGTTTTTAAACTTCACAGCTTCTTGAATCAGCGCATGGGTTCCAATAACTAAATTTATTTTTCCACTCACGAGTTGTTCCAATAATTCTTTGCGAGAAACTTTTTCAAAATTACTCGAATTTGCGTTTTGCGTTTCACGTTCCACGCTATGCGACAAAAGCTGATACGAATTCGTCAGCAGTGCGATCTTGAAATTTTGTTTGGCAAACAGTTTTGAAATTGATTCAAAATGTTGGCGGGCGAGGACTTCTGTCGGTGCCATAAGGGACGCTTGAAACCCAGCATTTATGGTGCTTAAACTCGCCATGGCAGCTACTACGGTTTTGCCAGACCCAACGTCTCCGTTCAATAGTCGATTCATTGGCAGAGGTTTTTCCATGTCTTTCAGAATTTGAAAAGCAGCTTTTCGCTGGGCATTCGTAAGTGCAAACGGAAGTGAGGAGACGAAATATTTGGTCAGGGTTTCATTGAAGGCAATTGAAACAGCATTTTGTTTTTCCCAAGAAATTTTGACGCGCTGTGTTGCCAATTGGATCAAAAACATTTGCTGGAAGGCGAAACGTTTTTGAGCCAACTCGAATTGCCTGAGCGTTTCAGGGAAATGCAAAAATTTCACAGCCTCGCTCAACTTTGGCAGATGCAGACCTTTCAAAATATTTTCCGGCAAAGGATCGACAAGCTCTTCGGCATGCTTGATCAGATTTTGCATTTGCCAACGGATCCATTTGGAAGTCAATCCCTCAGTTTCCGGATATATCGGCACCAGGCGTCCGGTGTTGGTTGGGGTGCGCGAAGAAAGTTCCCAAGCAGGATTGGAAAAAAACAAACCATTGGTATCTTCGGAAATTTTGCCGGAAAGGCGCACTCCTTTGCCTGCAACCAGCGAGTCGCTGATATATGGCTGATTGAACCAAACGGCCCTCACAGTGCCTGTTTCGTCGCTCACAAAGCATTCTGTGATCATCATTTTTCTTTTCCAAGTCCTGATCAATTTGCTTTGCACAACTTCTCCCATCACGGTGGCTGTTGAACCAGCTTCAAGATTTTCAATCAATATCCTTTCAGAATAGTCTTCATAGCGGAAAGGGAAGTGCAGCAAAAAATCCCCCACTGTTTCCAAGTTGAGTTTTTTCAAAATCGGAACATAGCGTTTGTTGATTTTGGGGATGTCTTCAAGTTTTGTTTTCAAGTTGTCCATGTTACAAGTATATCCCAATGCACATTTTGCATCTAGTGATATTTTTTGGATGTTGATGGATATGTGTATAAATTGTTTTTAAGATAAAAATGTATTTTTAAGTCAGCTTCTTTATTGGAAAATATAAAGCCCAGAACATTTCTGTTCCGGGCTGGTTTTTATGCGTGTGCAATACAATGATCCAACCTTTGCATCAGCACTTTGACGCTGACGCAAGAACCTGGACCCTTGTCTGAAACAAGATGCATGTGTTTGCGTGCTTTTTCTTGTTCTCCCTTGCACTTAGTGCAGAGCGTTGAATAGGGATACATCCGTAGGCGTTCTGGGAGTATATGTTCATCACATTCGTCGCAAGCACCATAGCTGCCTTCATCGATTTTTTCAATGGAGCGTAAACAGTCAGCAATAATTTCTACAGCATTTTCTTTGCGGTTGACGTCAACCGCATTTTGGCTGTATTCCACAATCATGCCTTCTGATTCAATGCCTTCTCCACCTTTGAAATTTCCCAGTGGATCTTCTGGAATTATGTCATGAATTTGCAATAACATAGTTCTTGCAATGATAACAAGTTGCTTGCGCAGTGCGGCTGTTTTTTCTTCGTTCATGATAACCATAATGAAACCTCCTTGGGATATTGCGCAACAACAATACTGCGCTAGATAAAAAGAACTTAACTTTATATTATACTCTCTTTATCAAAAAATGTCAAGAATAAGAAAAATTCCTGACATTTTTTCAAAATGTGTCCTTGGCAGGAATCGACCTCGACTAAATTTTTGCCGACGCAAAAATTTGTCTGGTCACCGCCTCGCATTTTTGTCTACTGACAAAAACTGCTCCGGCGTTCGATTCCTGACGTGAGTGAAATCGTTCACTCACTCCAAAGTCCACATTTTTTCAAAATGTGTCCTTGGCAGGAATCGAACCTGCGACCTTCTGGACCGCAACCAGACGCTCTATCCACTGAGCTACAAGGACATGTATTCACATAACACATATCATATAACATGGATCAGAAAAAATCAATAGCTTGGCCATGGCAGCTAAATCGAGTTTTTAATTCACGTTCCATGCTCCATGCTCTATGCTCCATGCTCCATGACAAGTCCTAGATATGCAAAACCCTTTCAATGGCGTCAATCAGGCTTGGTTCCTGTTTGATTTCAGGGATATTTTGCAGCAAAAGCGCTCTGAGATGGACAGGATCTTCGTCAGCGATGGGAATGTGCACGAAAGGCAGCATGGTCGCTTTGGTGTGCAAGCTGATAGTTTTTTGATGGTTGGCTTCATAGAAAATCCAAAAGGAGTTGATGTTTTCATACAAATATAACTCCTTGTCGGCAATGACACCTTTGGAAGTGATGGAAAACGTGATCAATCGCGGATCTTTTTGCAGATGGATGTAGCCCACAATCCCAATCAGAATGAATGTTATGGCCATGATCGGACCATTGGTATACAGGGCATAGAAAACCATCAGCAGAATGAAAATTCCGGCCAAAATGTACCAACGAGCTGATTTTTCATAGACTTCGAATTCCGGAGCTTTCCAAAGATGCAGCAGTTTTCCGTTTTTTTCGCTGTGGTGAGCCTCATCTATCGATCGGTCTTTTTCCTCTTGGCGAAGCACTTGTTCATAATTTTCCGCCTCAGCAGAATGGGAAAACTTGGAATTGAAATTTTTGAAATTGAGTGCCATAGCGCTTTTTGTGTTAAATTCTCCTGGACTCATCCTAGCATATTTACAAATATGTTTCTAGCTGTTATGATGTGTGGAGTTGAAAACAGGCAGTAAAACATATTTTTTTGTTTTTTTTCAAAAACAATTTGGAAGCGTGGCCGAGCGGTTGAAGGCAACAGTCTTGAAAACTGTCATGGGGCGACCCATCAAGAGTTCGAATCTCTTCGCTTCCTCATAAAATCAGATAAAAGAGATTCCCCACAAATGACAAACAAATAAAACACGGAGAGGTGACTGAGAGGCCGAAAGTACCTCACTGCTAACGAGGCAAGGCTTAACCGCCTTCGAGGGTTCGAATCCCTCCTTCTCCGCATCTGTGTAAAATCAGTCTTATCAGGTACTTTTTCAAGTATTTGATAAGGCTGTTTTAGTTTATAAGAAGCCATTTCTTTGTTTTCAATGGTGGCGTTCAAAAGTAGTTTTTCTAGAGCTTTG
>JAQTLF010000031.1 GCA_028715015.1 Candidatus Moraniibacteriota bacterium
CAGCCCTTAGCAATTTTTTGCCAGCGTCGGCCACGGCCAATGAACTTTCTTTTTCATTATAGACAACGATTGTTTTGTCTTTGGGCACATCCAATTTTTCCAAATATGTCAAAAAGGCGACTTCATACACAGGCGCATTCACCGATCCCGCAATATGCTTTTCAGCAAAATATTCAGGATTCATGACATCCACCAATAAAATATCTTTTTTTACGTCCAGCCAACCCTTAAGCTCCGAAGCTGCGATTTTTTTAGTTTCCATATGATTGTTTTTTAAGACTTATAATATCCGGAACCCGCACATCTTGTTTCGGTCTTTTCAATCATTTTTTCTTTTTGGCCAATAGCGAGCGACAGTGAGGTCTTGAGCTTTTGGATATTGAGCATTTATCCAAAAGCGTGCCAAAAGGGAAAGATGATTGAAAAGACAACTTTGTGTGCAATTCTCAGGATTGCTAATATAATACGCCGCCCAGCGAAATATATTCCCAAAAAAACAAAAACACCACTTGGGTGGTGTTTTGGAAAAGTGCCATTTTTTCTGATCAATTTTGCGTCAAACCATCAGCATTTTTTGGAGCATTTGCCTCCTTGCTTGGAATCATATTATTACGCTGCCTGAAAACAGCAGCAAAATCACCTCTGTCTATTTTTTGATATCCCAAAGCCGTCAACTCACTGGAAAAATTTGGGGACTTTTCCAAAAAATCATTACCGATAAATGCATAGTTGACATTACCGATTGAAACATAAGCAACGTGCTTGTCACTGGGTTCATTTTTATATTTTTCAATTGTTTCTTGGACATTTTCTGCCGCAGGAGTTTCTCCACTTTTTTTATTGTCGTGAAGTCTGTGCCAAGTTTTCATGTATTCATCAGCATCCTTGGTTGCATCTCCCTCACCTTTAAAAGACTCGAAAAAATTTTTAAATGATGCCATAACATTTCAAATTTAAAATCTTAAGCTTTATTTCATTATATTCCCTTGTTTGAAATATGCAAAAACTCCCACATCAAGATACGGGAGTTTTTAGTGTGTCTTGTTGGAAAAACTATTTTTTTAATTTACACTTTTACTCGGGGAAGTTGCGCCGACACTATTGGCTGTTTGCGGAGTTGTGGTGCTGGGCGCTGCAACACCGGGAGTCGCAGAAGGTGCGGCCTGGGAGGTTGCGGCATTTTCTTTTTTGCTTTTTGTTGTTTTGGGTGCTCCTTGCGTGGTCTTGGTTTTTGCGATTGCAGCTTTTTTGGCAGCTTGTCTGTGCCAAAGATATATTCCGCCAATCAACACAACCACGATAGCCACGATTGCATAAGGTTTTTTCTTCAGTTCTTCCATATGTGTAAAATTAATTTTAATTTATTATTATTTCTTATGTTTCAATATTTCTTTTGATCGACCTTTGGAAATGTAACTCGGATTATAAATCTCTAAAATGAAGATAAAATGAATTTTATCCCGTCAAAGGAAATGTCAGGCTTACACTTGTCCCTTGGTTTGGTTTGCTTTCAATATGAAGAGTCCCTCCATGATTTCTGACAATTTCATTGACGATTGAAAGTCCCAGCCCGGATCCGCCATTTTCTTGTCCGCGAACCTTGTCCGCCTTATAAAATGCTTCGGTGACGTGCGGCAGATCCTCAGGATCAATACCTATGCCGGTATCCTTAATGGAAACCTCAATTTTATCTTTATTTTTCTTGGCAGACACTTCTATTTTTCCGCCATCCGGAGTGTAGTCGATGGCATTTTTCATGATATTTAAAAACATTTTTTCCAAGTTCAGCCTATTTCCATTTATTGAGCCCGATGCAATTTCACCAACAGTCAGAGAAATATTTTTATTTTGTGCCAAACTTCCGCAACTCAAAACTATCTCATCCATGACCTTGCCAAGATGGATTGGCTCCATTTGTTGGTTCAGGATTCCATTGTTTCTCGAAAGAAAAAGCAGCTGATCAACCATGGCAGACATGCGATCAATTTCTTCAAGATTGCTTTGTGCGAGATCCTTGAAATCCTTGGAAATTCCTTTTTTCTTAAGACTTAGTTCGCAATCCGTTTTCATGATGGCAAGAGGTGTGCGCAAGTCGTGTGAGGCGTCGGCTGTGAAACGTTTTTGTTTTTCCAAAACTTTCTTGATTGGTCTCAAGTTTTTGCTGGCCAGGAAAAAACTGAGTCCGCCTGAAAAAACAATCAGCACTGCATTTCCCAAAATCAAATCGTTTACGATCCGATCATTTGTGACTTGGATCGCTTCTTGTCTGAGAATATGGTCTTTGATTTTGTCATTGTATGTTTCTTTGATATTTTTTTTGAGAGAAACATACAGACCCAGACTTGAAACAACAAGAATCGCAATGATGATCATTGAATAGAAAAATGTGAGCTTAAGCTGCGCCCAAAAGAAAAGTTTATTCTTTGAACCTGTAACCCACGCCATGAATTGTTTCGAATAATTTTTTGCCATCATTTTTTTTAAATTTATTGCGCAAATTTTTCACATGCACATCAACCACGTTACTGAAAGAATCGAAAGCGAAATCCCAGAGACTTCCCAAAATTTGTTCGCGAGACAAAACTTGTCCAGGATGGCGCATAAAAAATTCCAACAAGCCATATTCCTTGAGAGTCAGTTGGATTTCTTCGCCGCAATAGGTTACTTTGCGTGTGGCACTGCTCAGATTGATGCCGTGTCTGTCCAGCTCCGATGGAATGGTTGTAGGCGGTCTTCTCAGAAGAGCTCTTATCCGCGCAGCCAGTTCGTCGAAAGAAAACGGCTTTATCATATAATCATCAGCGCCAAAATCAAGTCCGGATATCTTATCATCAGTGGTGTCCTTGGCGGTCAGCATCAAAATTGGCAAATTTATGTTTTTTGCGCGAATATTTCTGCAAACATCCAAACCGCTGACTTTGGGAAGCATTATGTCCAAAACGACCAAATCATAATCCTTGGCGCAATTTTCAAGCCTGCTTTGCCCGCTTTCGCCGTCAAAAAGAGCGTCAACAGCAAAGCCTTCGCTTTCCAAGCCGCTTTTAAGACCTTTGGCCAATTTTTCATTGTCTTCAATAACGAGAATTTTCATACCTTTTCTATTACGCACACGAAGGAAAAAATGATGAATTTGTTGGCATATCGCAACTTGGGATGACTAATGCCTGACAAATTAAGGCAAAAGCGCGACTGATAAAAATCGCGCTTCAAAACAATCCGAACAATTTAAGATTTTTCTTGAATTATTTCTTTGCTTTAGTTGCCTTGGCTGCCAATCTTGCTGCTTTTGCAGCTGCCCTGGCTGCAATTTTTGCTGCCTTGGCTTTTTGCTTTGCAGCAATTCTGGCTGCTTTTTTTGCTGCCTTGGCTTCTTTTTTTGTGAGCACTTTCTTCACGATTGCTTTTACTTTTGTTTTGGCGGTGGTTGATGTTGTTGATGTTGTTGCTGTTGGTGTGGTTGCGTCAGCTGCCGCTGCTTTCACGAATGAAAGTGGAGCCACCAATGTTGCCAACAATGCAAACATTACTATTTTTTTCTTCATAGTATTATTTTTAATTATTTTTTAAAATTTAATTATCCGATTTCGTCTCGACCATTGAATGAAATCGGACTTGAAACAAGTTTATGTTTTCAACATGAAGAAAATATGAAGACTTGATTTCATTTTTTCTTCATATATGCATGAGATTCTTGCATGATGAATTTTATCAAAAATATGACAAACAAAGTGCCTGCAAGAATCTTGGTTCTTTTGACAATCTTGGTTGTTGGCATTTTTTTGCGTACTTATCATTTCAAAGATTGGCTGCTCGTTGCAAGTGATCAAGCGCGCGATTTGACCTTGGTTGGCAATGTGGTGAGCGGAAAGACTTCTTGGCCTTTGTTGGGGCCGGATATGAGCGGTGGCGAAGGTTTCAAACTTGGTCCAATCTATTATTATTTTCAGATCATTTCAGCTGAAATTTTTGGCATCAGTGCTGCTTCGCAAGCCTATCCTGATCTTTTGTTTTCCATATTATCCATCCCTCTGCTATATTATTTCCTCAAACGTTTTTTCAGTGAAAATGCGGCGCTTTTTTCCACTGGAATTTATACTTCTTCATATTTCGCAATTGAATATTCGCGTTTTGCTTGGAATGTCAACCTGATCCCATTTTTTGTTTTACTATTCCTGTTGTCCTTTTGGGAATTTTCCATTGGAAAAGAAAAAACTCCATGGATATGGGTGATATCTGCCGGCGTGTCGCTGGGAGTCGGAGTGCAGCTGCACGCCATATTGCTTTTACTATTTCCAGCTGTTGTTTTTTGTGGATTTATTTTTATCGCAAAAAACAACGCGAGATTTTGGCACAAATTTGCAGTGATTATGACGATCGCATTAATGCTTAATCTTGGACAATTCATAAATGAACAAAGGACTGACTTTGGCAACACGAAAGCTTTTTTGGATGCATTTATTTTCAAATCCCAGCGCACAGACGGCAGTGTCATGAAAAGTTTCAAACTTGACATTGCCTGCAACGCCCAAGCAAGCTCGCTCGCCATTTCTTCATTAGGAAACAAAAATATTTGCGATTTCCTATATGACGGCGAGCGCAGCACCACATACAACAGCAAGATCCATTTGAATATGGATCCGGCACTGCTCTTGGGCAAACTCAGCAGTCTTTTGTTTTTGATTTTAGGCTTTGGATATCTGACTTATTCTTTCCACGCAGAATCAGACAAAAAAAGAAAAACATTTCTAGGGCTGATTGTTTTATATGCAGTGTTATATTTTTTAGTTATGCTTCCAATAGCTCCAGGCTCCAGAATGAGATATTATCTCCCCATAATTTTCTTGCCATTTGTCTTTTTGGGTTTTCTTTTTGATTTTTTGGCAAAAAAATGTCCGCAAAAACATCTCTGGATCATTGTTGGCATTTTTTCCTTGTTGATGCTGCTGAACATGAACTCGTTGTTAGCAGAGGCTGCAACACTGTCTTCAGGGATTAAAGTGGATTTTACCAAAATATAAAAAGCAGCTTTGTTTAGTCTTTGCCCGTTCGAATCCCTCTTCATTTTCACATTACAAAACAAACCCCACATCTAATGCGGGGTTTGTTTTATGATGCGGAGAAGGAGGGATTTACCGTCGCTTGTTCGTCGACACTCACAAGCTCCTTGCCCTGGGCAGCGCTGAATGCTCGTATTCCTCGCATCCATCGACGCACGCTGCGTTTGCTTTCTACTGAAAGCAAACTTGCTTAGCTTCTGCCCGTTCGAATCCCTCTTTATTTTCACATTACAAAATAAACCCCACATTAGATGTGGGGTTTATTTTATGATGCGGAGAGCTTGGGACGAAGTTAGAACATATTTAGCAATATATGAGCCTAATTTCGTACTTTAACTCACTTTTCCTGATTATAGCCTCAAATCTCTGTTTCTGCAAGGTTAAGCTGTGCAAAAAATCCCTTTTTTGCTTACAGGTCGCATTTCAAATCGTTCCGACGGCAGTCAAGGTGGAGATTCTGAGGTACGAAAGAATACTACCTTGACGGCTTAGTCGGCGATTTGATATCTGTATTTTATACTGAAATAGACATTTAATAGGTTTATGGTAAAATAAACTTATGGAAGAACTCTTGCAACCGTATATATTAGCATTTGAACAACATCAATCAGTGTATGTTGTTTTTGGAATCATTATTACTGCAGTATGGTTATTACTTAAGGATGCCCGTAGATTTGAAATGAAAAAACTTGCAGATGATTTAAGCTTATCCTTTAAGCCGTATACTTTCACATGGGAACTTTTTCCAATTTTCAGTTTTATAATAAAGAGGTTTGTACAAGGAGAGGTTTTGAATTTTATTGAAGGTAATTATAAAAGTAAGGAGCTTGTATTATTTGACTTTTATTATAGAAAAAGATTGCCATTTAATGAAACACAATTTGACCATCTTGTGACATTTTTTAATGGAAAATATTTCAAAGGTTGCAGTGTTCAAATTTTAAAAGATGCTATACGGAATGAAGATTTTTCAAGATGCCAAATTGCTGAGGATTATAATGGGTACTTGAGATACAAAGAGGTTGCAACTGTACACCTTTACGCAAATCTTAAATTAAAAGGGGTCTCTTGTGATTTAAATACTATTAAACGGGTTGTAAATGCATTTCGGTCGGTTAACTATAAATCCGCATTGGGACATTTGGAAGATGCATTATATATTGACAAATTAAATATTCCTATAAATGAATTACTACCTAGAATTGAAGATGTTTTACATCAATGGAATGTTACTATCTCTAGTGATGATATTGAAATAATAATCAAGGAATATATTAACATTCTAGGCATTGAAAGTGGTGATGACATTATTAAGAAAATAAATTTTAACAAATAATTATTATGGAGCAAGCAACCAGCAAGGGTAAAATGGCATTGTATCTAATTGGGTACATTTTACTTGGAATTTTTTACCTAGTAATTAATGTACTTCCTATACCGCTAGGTGGAATTGTTGGAGCAGTTAGGATTTATAAAATGTACAAAAAGGACGCAACTTTTGTTTGGAAAATTAGAACTGTTTTTCTTTTAATTGGCGTATTGCTTGGAAGTGGGTTATTGCCAATAAAAATTATTATCCCTTTTGCTTTAAATTTTGGTAAATAGGGCAATTTTTTCATTTTGCAAAATGCTCTTAATATTTGACATTTGTCTTACACGGAGCTATATTAAACTGATTTTTAAAAGTCAGTTTTTTATATGCAAAAACAGCTAGACGAAGCCATTGAAAAATATAAAAACAGCCAAACCTCACTTGAAGCATACGAGGCTATTTCTGATTTTGTAAAAATAATTGTTGAAGTTCCAGAGTTTATCAAGCAAGTCGAAGCAGAGGGAGAAAAAATTAGAATTGCACAAAGGGAGCTTAATGCAGACAAAGGTTGGACTTATGGATTAAGAGGCAGGGAGCTAGATAAACACAATGAAAACAGAGGAAAGAAATGGGAAACTCTTTGTCAGTTAGACCCATCGTTTCCATTGTCAGAATTGGAAACTATCCACGATTGGCTTCAATCTGAGAATATGACATACACTGCACTACTTTTTCAAAACTGCAAACCTGATGACGCATTATCAGAATCAGAGAGAAAAAGATATCAAGGCTTTATTGATAAGCTTTATAAAAAAGTTATTCCATTTTTAAAAAAAGAAGCTGTTGAAGAAATTCCAACGGAAATAATTCTGCCAAAAGTAGAACCCGCCAAAACGTCACCAGAAAATACAGGCTGGGAAAATATTACTATAAAATTTTTGAATGATTACGACGTGGAAATAAAAAATGGGAGCAAGATTTCAAAAGCCGACTATACACAAATGGGGTTTGCGGATGAAAGAATAAACAATGAGCAGGAAACAAAAGCAAAAGAAAGCTGGAAGCTTCTGCATTATTTTTCGATTAACAACAATGTCTTTTCCCTGAACGCCTCACGCAAAGAAAACGATAAACACAAAAAGCGAAAACAAGAGCTGTCTTGTCTACTAAGAGAATACTTCAAATTAAAGGACGACCCTATATTGTACGACAAAGCCAAAAAGGAGTATCGCCTGAAAATAAAGCTGATTCCCGAAAAGACTTTTGCAGACCAATGGCAAGATAGAAATATATTCGAAGAAAATTCACTGTGAAAATTTAATAGCTTACTGAAAGAAAATCCCTCATTTACGGGGATTTTTTTGTTTGGACGAATTTTCGCACATAAAGGTTAGGGAAACCTAATTTTTATGCAATATAAATTCAGCCTCGAACTGAGGAACAAATTAATAGCCTATTTCTTGCAAGTCCATAAGGTCGAGATTTCGCAAGACCAAGCTGACGAATATCTTGATTCGATGGCTGATTTATATCGTGTGTTTAGCCAGAAGAACGCAGGAGAATGATTTTCGGACGCATTGCGGACGAAAACATTCTGTGCGTTCTCTTCTTAACTTGATAATAAGCACACATCTAATATATGACTACTGAAAGATTTACATACAAAATAATAGTTTCTGGAGAAGGTGTAGAGGAATATAAGTACAAAACCAAAGTTCAGATTCGAGGATATAAACGCAAAAAACGAAAGAAAAAAATTAAGGATGACATCAAAAAAGAAGTCATAGAAAATTCTGAAAAAACAAGATTTTCCATAAACAGAACAAGAACAGGTATGAGAAGAATTTTACAATGCAATCCAAATCTTGATAAATTTTTAACCTTAACCTCAAAAATTACTGATATTACTAAAGCCAACAAATGTCTTAATTTATTTACGCAAAAAATAAAAAAGCCATATCCTGATTTCGAATATTTTTCCGTTCCTGAATTTCAAAACGATATAGATTTTTTTGGCAAAGTAAAGCCTGATGGTGGAGCAGTTCATCATCACGTGCTGTGCAACCTTCCCTATGTTGACCAAAAAGAGATTGCAGAAATTTGGGGTCAAGGATTTATAAAAATAAAAAGAATAGAAAAAGGAAAAAATATGATGTCATATTTATCAAAATATCTTGAAAAAGAAATGAGGGACAAAAGAATGTTTCGCAAGAGAAAATATTCTTGTTCACAAAATCTAAAGAGACCAGTTGAACTCATCGGCGAACAAGCAGAAGAATTTATGACCACTAATAATAATTCTTTGAAATTCAAAAAAGCTAGTGAGTTTGAAAACCAATATTCTGGCGAAGTTGACCATAATGATTTTGAGTTTAAAAAATAACAAATAAAATTATGTCTCAAAAAACAAGATTTACAACTTTTGTTTATCCACGCCAAGCAATAATTGAGTGCAATACTCACAAAAAAAGATGCTGTTTTAATTTTGAAAATATGACTTGGGATAAAGAATTTATAAATGCTAACAAACCCTGTGCTTGTCTTAAAAGAAGATTCCAAATAGCAGAATTATATTTTATTAATCGCTTTAAAAACAAGAAATTTGATTAAGATAAAAACGATACCCCTTGATTTTATTCTTAAAGTCCGCTAAATTGTTGGCACTATGAAATATATACTTTACGCAAGAAAATCATCAGAGGATGACAGCAAGCAAGTCTTGTCGCTTGATTCGCAAGTTAGCACCATGCAAAAATTGGCTGTTGACCTTAATTTGAATGTAATTAAGATACTACGAGAATCGAAATCAGCCAAAGAGCCTGACAATCGACCTTTGTTTACTGAGATGATTAGGATGATTAAGCGTGGCGAAGTCGATGCTATTCTTTGCTGGCATATCAACCGCCTTTCGAGAAATCCTGTTGATAGCGGAACTATTTTGTGGCTATCTCAACAAGGAATCATTAAAGAAATTCAAACCAGTGAGCGACGCTATTTGCCTGATGATAATGCACTGCTTTTCAGTGTGGAAAGTGGTATGGCAAATCAAAACATTCGAGAGTTGAGCAAGGGTGTAAAGCGAGGCATGAAAACAAAGCTTGAAAAAGGTGGCTACCCCAATTATGCCAAAATTGGATATGTAAACGACAAGTTGAACAAGACGATACTTGTCGACCAAGAGCGAGGGAAATATATCAAGCGTGCTTTTGAATTATACGCAACTGGAAGCAATAGCCTTAAAGCAGTGGCGGATATTGTTTTCAAAGAAGGTTTTCGTTCTCGAGGTGGATACAAATATAACAAAAGTAAAATTCATAAAATTCTACAAGACCCTTTTTATTATGGCGTAATGCTTGTGCAAGGAAAATATTACAACGGCAATCATAAACCAATTATTTCCAAAGAGCTTTTTGAAAAAGTTCAAGACATAATCAATGGTAAAAACAGAAGTCGCTACAAAAAACATTTTTACCCGCTAAGGGGATTTATGACCTGCCACAAATGTGGATGCCTCATGACTGCTATGGAGAAAAAAGGTCACTTGTATTATTACTGCACCAATGGCAAAGGAAACTGTGAAGAACATCGTCGTTATATGCGAAGTGAAACAGCCGAACAAGAACTGTCCGCTATTTTTCCAAATATTCAATTTGACAATGATTTTATTGAACTTTGTTATCAAGCTGACAAAGAAAAGAATCAGAAAAATGAAAGCTACTTTGAAACTGCCAAATCAAATCTTGAGAAAAGGCTTGAAATTCTCGCTCAGCAACAGCTTAGGCTCTTGGACATACAACTTGCTGGAAACTACGCCGAAGATACCGTATCAGCGAAGATAACAGCCTTAAACAAGGAGTCTACTGAAGTAAAACAAGAGCTAAACAACCTTGCCAAACAAAGTCCTGAATTGTCGCTTCGAACTTTAGAACAGACCAAAAAAGTGTTTTTAACGCCTTACTCAAGCCAAAAAGATTTTATAGGGAGTGACGAAAACAAAAAACACAAAGCTCTAGAAAAACTACTTTTGAACGCCACCATTGAAAACAAAGAAATGGCTTCTTATAAACTAAAACAGCCTTATCAAATACTTGAAAAAGTACCTGATAAGACTGATTTTACACAGATGCGG
>JAQTLF010000032.1 GCA_028715015.1 Candidatus Moraniibacteriota bacterium
TCCAAATTCTTTTTGCTCCAAATTTATTTTAGCAACAACATCTTGCAGATATTTTTGGGAAAGATGAAAATTGAGATATCCCGGAGCGGCAACTTCTATTTTTTCGAAAACCTCCGAATTCAGTGACTGCTGACTGATGACTGATGACAATATTTCTGCGATTTCCATGGGATTTTTGCCAATTTTCCTGGCCAAAATCATGGCCACATTTGAGGTGTAATCACCAAATTGCTCACCTCGCGGATATTCGACCACGATTTCAGGCATCTCAAAATCAGGCCAGCTGTTTGCCTCTTTTGCCTTGGTTAAAGCCTTTTCCACTATTTTTTGTATGTCTTCTTTCATATATGGATTATACCAACAATTTGACCAATAAATCAATAGAAAAGCTTTTATTGAAGGTTTTCTTTAGTTTACAAGACTAACACACCACAATCACGAATTCCCCTTTTATTTTCGAGGGATTGCTGGCAAAATATTCCAAAACTTCAGCCACGCTTCCGCGTACCACTTCTTCAAACATTTTGGTCATCTCGCGCCCAAGGATAATTTTTTTATCAACAGAAAATTTTTCCAGCATTTCCAAATTTTTGATCACGCGATGAGGTGATTCATAATAGATGACAGGAATTTCCGAGGCTGCCACTTTTTTGAAATATGTTTCTCTTCCCTTTTTGTGAGGAGGAAAACCCAAAAAAGTGAACTGCTGCATGTCCACGCCCGCCACACTGATCACCGCCGCCAAAGCCGATGCCCCAGGAATTGGCAAGACGACGATGCCGTTGGCAATAGCCTCAGCCACCAGGATGTTTCCTGGATCGGAAACTCCGGGCGTTCCGGCATCGGTCACCACAGCCACATTTTTTCCTTCCAAAATTTGCGCAATGATTTTTTGGATTCGATCATCACTGCTGTGTTGATGATATGCAATCGACTGCGTCTCTATGTTATAATGAGCAAGAAGTTTTCGTGTGACCCTGGTGTCCTCGCAAGCAACCACATCAACCTCTTTCAAAATGCGCAGCGCGCGCAAAGTGATGTCCTCCAAATTGCCGATAGGAGTTGCCACAATGTATAATTTTCCATTCATAACACATAATCTGAACCACTGATCAACACTTGATTATTCTGATCACACATGATTTTAAGTCAGTAAAATCATGTGATCTCATGTGATAATCTGTGGTTCTGAATTTTAACTTTATGATTTTAACAACTCATGCTCTCGTCGGTGCCGCTGTCGGAAAATATGTTTCCAATCCAATCCTGCAGATACTGATTCTTATTCCTTTGCATTACATTTTGGACACTTTTCGTCACGGAGAATATCTGAACAAAAAATCAACCTTTCGAGACACCACTTGGAAAGTCGCCTTGGATCTTTGTGCTGGCGGCGCCATAATGCTTCTGGCAATCTTTTCCCAAAATGTGACCAGCTCTGTTTCAATTTCCATGATCACCGGAGCCATCATTTCCATGTTTCCCGATCTGCTGACAATGCTTTTTTGTAAATGCAATTTAAAATTTTTGCAAAAAGCATACCAACTTAACAAATTTGTTCATAGTCGCTTTCCCGACGATTCGCCCGAGCGCGAATGGAATTTTCGCAACGCCCGCAATGATATTATTTTTTCAATGATAGCAATCTTGCTAATCTTAATTTGAAGTTTTAAGTTTGAAATCAATTTAAAATAATTAAGTTTTAATTTTATGACTTACGCGTTTGTCTGAGCCAAACATCAGGTGAGGTCAGCCCAAAGATTATTTTTGTTTCATAAAAACCCGCTTATGATGAACTTTGATGTTTGGTCGAGGGCAAATGCGTAAGTTCTAAATTTATCATTTAGTAATTTGATTTTGATTTAAAATTTCAAATTTAGCCTTTAAAATTATCTTAGAGATATTTCGCTGTCCAACTTTTCTTGTCTTTTTTCAACTGATCAGGAGTTCCTTCGAAATTGACATATCCGCCAAGATCGCCGCCATCCGGTCCAAGCTCGATCACATGATCGGCGTCACGCACCACATCAAGATTGTGCTCAACCACAATGACAGTGTTTCCTTTGTCGACAAGAGCATTGAGAACTGAGAGCAATCTTCTGATGTCATCAAAATGAAGTCCGGCAGTCGGCTCGTCCAAAATATACAAGGTATTGCCTGTCGATTTGCGGGCCAGCTCCGTGGCAAGCTTGATGCGTTGCGCCTCACCGCCTGAAAGATTGGTAGCGCTTTGCCCAAGCTTCAAATATCCCAGTCCCACGTCTTCCATGGTTTTGAGTTTTTCCGCAATCAAAGGATGACGCGCGAAAAATCTGAGGGCCAAACGCACATCCATGTCCAAGATCTGCGCGATGTTGAAGCCCTTGTATTCGATTTCCAAAGTTTTTTTGGAAAAACGTGTTCCATCGCAAGCTTCGCATTTCACATACATGTCAGGCAAAAGATGCATTTCAATTTTCTTTGATCCTTCTCCTTGGCACACTTCACATCTTCCACCCTTCATGTTGAAGGAAAAACGACTGGCTGAATAATTCCGGTTTTTGGCTTCTTCCACTCCGGCAAACAAATCACGGATGTGTGAGAAAACTCCGGTATAGGTGGCGGCGTTGCTGCGCGGAGTGCGTCCGATCGGATTTTGATTGATGCTGATGACTTTTTTGATATGCTCAAAACCTTTGATTTTCTTGTGTTTTCCTGGGAGATCTTTGGTGTTGTAGAAATGTCTGGAAAGCGCTTTGGCTAAAATATTTTTCACCAAAGTTGATTTTCCAGACCCGGACACACCGCAAATGACCACGAATTTGTCCAAGGGAATCGAGACATCGATTTTTTTCAAATTGTTTTCTTCAGCTCCCAAGATTTCAATGAATTTGCCGTTGCCTTTTCTGAATTTTTTCTTGTCGGAAACTTTTTTCTTTTTGGAAATATATTGGGCGGTCAGATTTTTTGAACTCATCAATTTTTTGTAGTCTCCTTCGAAAACCACTATTCCGCCTTCTTCTCCGGCTCCCGGTCCCATGTCCACAATCCAATCAGCCGCCTTGATAATGCTTTCATCATGCTCAACCACAATCAAAGAATTTCCCACATTTTGCAAAGCCTTGATTGTTGCGATCAATTTTTCCGTATCGCGTGAGTGCAAACCTATCGATGGTTCATCCAAAACATAGACGATTCCCATCAATTGCGAGTTGAGTTGGGCAGCCAACCTGATGCGTTGCGCTTCCCCGCCTGAAATTGTCTGCGCGCTGCGTCCCAGGTTCAAATATTCCAAACCGACATTTTCCAAGGCTTTCAAGCGCTGCAAAATTTCACGCAAAATCGGTTTGGCAATGTTTTTTTCTTGGGCAGTGGCTGTCCATTTTTCACTGTTTTCAAAAAATTCTCTCAGATGCGTCACGCTCATGGAAACCAAGTCGTCAATGCCATTTCCTTGCACCTCGACAGCCAAAAATTCCTTCTTGAGACGCTTGCCTTCGCAGGTAGGGCAAGTGTGCGCTGTCATATATTTTTCAATTTCCGTGCGCACATAGTCTGATTTTGTTTCCAAATATTTTTTCTCCAAAGCCGGAATGACACCTTCAAATCCATCATTGCCATAAAGCACAATCTTCAGATTCTGCTCAGACAATTTTTTGACCGGCACGTTCATGGAAAACTTATATTTTTTCGCCGCATCTTTCAATGTCAAAAGCTGCACGCTTTGCCCGCTTATTTTTCCGCCTGATTTGCTCCAAGGCTGGATCGCTCCTTCGATCAAGGAAAGATTCTTGTTGGGAATGACCAATTCCTCATTCACTTTCAAGGTGTAGCCCAAGCCGCTGCAAGTGTCGCAAGCTCCCTCGGGACTATTAAATGAAAAATGTCTCGGCGTCACTTCTTTTATTTTCACGCCACATTCAGAACAGAAAAAATCCTGGTTATAGTTTCTCTCTTCCACATTGTCAAACAAAATCTTCATGGAATTTCCACCGATTTTCATGGCAGTCTCGATGGAATCCAGCATGCGCTCGATGTCAGGCTTTTTCTTGTCCAAAACGATCCTGTCGATGACCATTTCTATTTCGGTCTCAATCTCATTTTCCTCAAGCATCATAGCCTCGGCCACGGTGAACATTTTTCCATTGAAACGCACGCGCGCATATCCCATTTGGGCAATCTGCTTCAAAAGTTCTTTGCCTTCATTTTTTTCTTTCGGTTTAGCCAAAAATGCCAACTGAGTGTGATGGGAAAATGTCAAAATCTCATCCAAAATTTCCTGATTGCTTCTCTTTTGCATCGATGTTCCGCACTCGGGACAATGCAAAACTCCTATCTTGGCATACATGATACGCAGATAGTCATATACTTCAGTCAATGTTCCCACAGTTGAACGCGGAGAACGTGAAACGCTTTTTTGATCGATCGAAATTGGCGGCGAAAGATTTTCAATTTTGTCCACGTCAGGTTTCACCGACGGATCCAGAAAATTGCGCGCATAGGAAGAAAGTCCTTCCATGTATCTGCGGTTTCCCTCAGCATAGATGGTATCAAAAGCCAATGATGACTTTCCTGATCCGGAAAGTCCCGTGATGACCACGAATTTATCCCGCGGAATATTGACATCGATGTTTTTCAGATTGTTGACTCTTGCGCCCTTGATGACGATTTCATTATTACTGGAAGTTTCTTTTTTGGAAGCCATAGTATGTAAAAATTTCTAATTTCTAATTTCTAATTTTTAAACAATACGCAAATGCAAAATGTTTAAAATATTTGAAATTAATACATTGAAAATTCTTTGAGAATTGGAAATTGATTACTAAAAATTGTCTAGAGTATGATATCAGGAAAACTCCCAAAAGTAAAGGGAAACACAAAAACAGCCGACAAATTGCCGGCTGTTTTCATGCGCATTTCCCAATCTATTTCATCTGGCTGCTGAGCTGGGCAAACAAGATGAACCCGAAAGTGAAAACAGCCATCATCACAAACGGAGCAATCAGCGAAACATAGTTTTTCTTGTTCGGCCTGAACAAACGAAGCAGCAAGGAATTTCCCACCACGGAAATCGAACTCATGGCCATGGCCAGTCCGGCCAGCTCCGGTTTTAAAATTAGTCCGAATGTGAAAAATACACGAGCCGCAATCGGAATGCCGATCACATTGTAAAACAAAGCGAAAAACATGTTCTGTTTTATTTTTCCCATGGTTTCTTTTGACAATTGAAATGAAGTGACAACATCATTCAGGTCGCTTTTCATAATTACAATGTCTCCTGCCTCCATGGCCACATCAGTTCCTGATCCCATGGCAATTCCAACATTGGCTTGCGCCAGCGCCGGAGCATCATTGATGCCATCACCAACCATGGCAACCCGTCGCTTCGCTCCCAAATTTTCAATTTTCAATTCACAATTTTCAGTCAGGGAAGAAAGTTTTTTCATATCTCCCTCTTGCAAAGCCTTCACCACATTCGCTTTATCCTCCGGCAAAACTTCTGCCAAGATATTTTTTATTCCCACTTGATCAGCAATGGCTTTGGCTGTGCGAGCATTATCCCCAGTAATCATCCATACTTCAATGCCCATCTTTTGAAGTTTTGACACAGCTTCCTTAGAAGTTTCTTTCACTGTATCAGCCACGGCGATTATTCCCATGATGCCATCCTTAGTGGCCAAAATCATGGCAGTTTTTCCTTGTTCTTCCAGCTGCGCCATTTTGCGCTCAATTTTCTCCAAACCCAATCGCAAAGTTTCAATCATCAACTTGCGTGTTCCAATATAATATGTCACGCCAGAAACATCGCCTTGCACTCCCCGCCCAGTAATCGAATTGAAATTTTGAACTTCCTCCAAGGCAATATTTTTTTCTTGGGCATAATTGCAAATGGCTTCTGCCAAAGGGTGCTCGGAAAGTTTTTCCAAACTCGCAGACACTGCCATGATGCCATCTTCATCAAGATTTCCAAAAGTCAAAATGTCTGTGACTTCCGGTTTTCCATGTGTCAGTGTTCCAGTCTTATCAAAAATGACAGCATCGATGTTGGATGCCGCCTCCAAAGCTTCACCACCTTTCACCAAAATGCCATATTCAGCACCTTTGCCAGTTCCCACCATTAAGGATGTCGGCGTTGCCAAGCCAAGTGCGCATGGGCAAGCTATCACAATCACTGACGTAAAAGCCATGAGTGAAAATGCCAATGTTGCTCCGATTGCAAAATACCAAACCAGGAAAGTCAAAATGGCCAGTCCAATCACGGCTGGCACAAACCAAGCTGAAATTTTGTCAGCAAAATTCTGAATGGGAGCCTTTGAACCTTGCGCCTCTTCAATAAGACGTATGATTTGAGACAAGGTTGTTTCCGAGCCTATCTTGGTGGCTTCAAATTCAAAACTTCCCGTCTTGTTGATTGTTCCGCCAACCACCATGGAGCCGACATTTTTTTCAACTGGCAAACTTTCGCCAGTAATCATGGACTCATCCACAGCTGAAGATCCTTTGGTTATTTTTCCATCGACTGGAACTTTTTCTCCGGGACGAACAATGATGATGTCGCCATGGATAACATCGTCAATGGCGATGTCCAAAGTCTGCCCGCCACGAATCACACGAGCAGTCTTGGCCTGCAGTCCCATCAATTTTTTGATCGCATCAGAAGTTTTTCCTTTCGTTCTTATTTCCAACCATTTGCCCAGAATCACAAATGTGATCAAATAGGCCGCGGTTTCAAAATACAGATCAGGAATTTTTGCGCCGCCCACGCCGATCAATGAACCATTCGCAACCACGTATGTGACATAATTAAACAAACTGTAGAAAAACGCCGTTGATGTTCCAATGGCAATCAAACTGTCCATGTTGAACGTTTTCATCTTGAGCGATGACCACATTCCCTTGTAGAAGCCTGCACCGATCACGAATTGCACTGGGATCGTCAGCAAAAGAGAAAACACTCCGACATATGGTGCAAACACCTTTTCACCAGGCAGCCACTTGAAAAAATCCAAGAGCATGAAATACAGCATCGGCAAACTCAAAACGAAACCGAACATGAATTTGGTGAAATATTCGGCAATCTCACCATCACGTTTTTTCTTTTCGAACTCAGAATCTTTGACATCAATTTCAGTTGCTCCATATCCGCCTTTCACGATCGCCGCAATTATTTTCTGCACATCAGTCACATTTTCATCGAAATCAACCAGCACTTTTTCTGCCGCAAAATTAACATGGGCTTGCTGGACGCCACCGGTTTTTGAAAGCGCTCTTTCCACCAACATCGCACACGACGCACAATGCATTCCGGAGAGCGACAAATTTATTCTTTTCATATTTATGTATATTGAAGATTTTTAATTTATTCCACTGTGATTGTACCACGCGGCACGCCCATGGCGCAGGTTATTTGATACACGCCTTTTTTGCTTGGCGTGAATGCGAATTCGATCGTCTTTCCTGCCGTGAGTTGATAGATGTCACTGGTCAAACCTGGAACGGTTATGGTGCTCATGCAGCCTTGTCCGTTTTCCTTCACATCAACAATCAAACGGACCGGCTGACCGGCTTTGACAGTAAACGTGTTGGGCTGGATGTCGTTGTTGAGCGAAAAAGAGGTTTTGATCGTTTGTTCATTTGTTTTGACAGCATCAGCTGCAGGTGCCGCCTCAACCTTTCCAGCGCTTGGAACAACAGCCCGTCCCCCGCCACCACAGCCTCCACAACCTCCCCCAGTCGATCCCGATCCTGCTTGGCCACAAGTTCCACCAGCAGAAACAGCCCTGTCCTGGGTCGTTGTAGCGCTTGCAGCGCCCACTGCAGAATTTTCATCCACAACCGTGAACGCTCCGGTATACATACCCATCGAACAAGAGAAAGCCATCCTGCCCGTTTCAGTCGGCGTAAATTCAATAACATTTTCACCGGCTTTCAAACTTTTTTGGATTTTCAAACTCGAAGAAACCAGACTGCTTGCACATGAATACGGAGCCTGGGCATCCACAACCCATCTGACCGGCACGCCTTTTTTAATTGTAAATTTGTTCGGAGAATATCCGCTGGAAGTTTCTTTCATTCTGACGACCTGCACCCCATTTTCCATGGTCACATTGGGATCTGCTGAAATTGACTTGTCATTTGTCGCTTGTCCCTTATCGCCAAAGACTTGCCATCCGGTCAAATTATATCCATTGGCAATGTTGAACATCGATAAGAATATCACCAATATTCCAGCAAACTTGAAAAACCTTTGGGCAAAAATTCCACGCACCACACTGGCCAAACCGCCAACTCCCAAAAGTCCCGGAGCAGTTCCCAAAGCAAACATTCCCATGATCAATGCTCCTTGGGTAAAGTTTCCGCTGCTCACCGCAAAAAGTTGCATGGCCTGTGTGAATCCGCATGGCAAAAAGAATGTCAGTCCGCCCATGATGAATGAATTTTTATGGCTGTATTCTTTGGTGTGATTCTTGATGCCCAGCGCATTGCTGATGCTTTTAGGCAAGGTTATTCCTCCATTTTCCATCCTTGGAAAAATTCCGATCAATTTCAGTCCCAGCATCAACATCACGGCTCCAACCACGATTGTCAAAATTCCCAGTGTCAAACCTGACAATTGAAATGATGAACCGATCATGCCAAGCATTCCACCCAGCAATGCATAAGTCAAAATCCTGCCTGCATTGAAAAAAAGATGTGGACGAAATTTTTGCGCAGCTGTGGCCTCCGGATGTTTCTCACTGTGTCTGGCAGAAATTCCCAAAATCAAACCTCCAACCAAAGCCATGCAGGTTGAAACTCCGGCTGTAATTCCCACCAAAAACACGACTCCCAGACTGGATGGATTGGAAGCGGAACTAACACCGATGTTTGTCAGTCCCAAATTTTTTGCGACCAGATAGATGCCAAAAAGAATCAGGAAGGCAATTCCCAGGTCTTTGTAATCACTGGCATTTTGACTGAACAATGGTTTTTTTCCAGCCACTCCGACAACATAGCCAGCTTTCCTGATGGCGTTTTCAATTTCCGCCATGTCAGGTTTTTGCGAATCATATTGGATGGTCGCTTCTCCCTTTTTGCAATCAACTTCAATTTTTTTGATTTTGGACACTTGGGAAAGTTTTTCCTCAACCAGCATCTCGCAAGATCTGCAATGCATGCCGGAAATCGGAACAATTATTTTTTGCATATTTATTTTTTAAAAAGTAATTTAGATTTGCAAATACAAAAAACACACAGACCATATCAAAAGACATGATACATATTGTGTGCAGAAGAAAAAAATCTATTCTATTTTAACGACGGAAGAAAGAATGTCAGCCTTTTTAGGCGGAGATTTTGAAGATAAATATATTTTTTGTTGAGTATCTGAAAAATCTCCAGTTGTTTCACCGACAATGGATAGCTCTGAAAATTTTATGCGATCTTGCAAAGAGGAAGGCACGATGGTCTGCGAATTGTCGTGGCGCTCCAAACAACAAGGCATGAAGGCATTGCTGGCAGGATTGTTTTTTTGAATTCCGGAATTGGCAACAATACAGTTGGCATCAGACAAAATCATGGATCCGTTTTCGCAACCGAGCATGGATCCGCCCATGTTCGAAGCATCAGCTTTTGACGAACCGAAAAAAATCCCCACAACAAACAGGAAGGAAATCATCGCTAAACCTGGGACAAATTTTTTAAGAATATTCTTCATTAAAAGTATTATACCTCGAATTGATAATACAGCAAACCAAGCCATTGCCAAAACCAAACTTTATCGTACTTTTCGTAAACAAAACTCGATAATAAAGTTTGGCCTTGTAAACATTACTACGCCGGATGCCAGGTCATCTTTCAACATCAAAATGCGCTTTTGCTTCTCAATTTTCGATGGAAAGTGATCGCAAAACGATGAGCCTCATCCATGATATGTTTAACCAAGAATTTATCCTTTAAAATATTTTGAATTTCTTGGTTTAATTTTAAATTTGAAGTTTGAAGTTTTAAATTTTTTCGTGTTGGTCCCTTGGCCACAGAAACAATGTTAACCGCCAATCCTAATTGTTCGTGCAGCAATTCTTTGGCCATGTTTAAATGACCCAGGCCGCCATCCAGCAAAATCAGATCCGGCATGGGCCAGTC
>JAQTLF010000033.1 GCA_028715015.1 Candidatus Moraniibacteriota bacterium
GCCAATTCAGCTATCAAGGCGTAACAAAATTATTAATTGACACCAATGGAAACGTTGGCATCGGGACAACCTCACCGACTGCGCAATTGACTTTGGTCAAGGCTGATTCATCGGCATTGACTGATTTTCTCATCAATCCGACAGCCAAAACAAGCGGAAATTTGATTGATGCGCAGGTTGGCGGGGTGAGCAAATTCAGTGTTTCAAGCGCGGGAGGCATCGTGGGAACTGGACTAAATATAGGTTCGGGAGCCATAGCTTTTTCAGGCACTCTTTGGTCTAATGCCTCTGCTGCTGCGGCTAACAACACTTTTCAACTTAGCTCAAACACTGGAGCAAAAACCAATGGTAGTGGACAAGCTAATTATTTATCCCTGACTCCAGCCTACAACCAAACCTCAGGAACTGCCTCAAACACTGACCTTCTCATCAACCGCACAGAAACAGCCATTGGTAGTGGAATTCAACTTTTGATTGATGCGCAGGTCGGAGGTGTTTCCAAGTTCAATGTGACCAATACTGGTCAAGGATATTTTGCAGGCAATGTTGGAATTGGAACAACAAGTCCGACTGCAATGTTGGACATCAAGGGAACAGCAGTCAATGATTTGCCAACTTATGGCACTGAATTTTTGAGTGGCAGTGGTTGGACTTCAACCGGTTGGACAGGAGATTTTGCCACCGGTTGGACGCATACCACTGGCAACACCAGCGTGCTTTCACAATCAACAGCCGCAGTTGTCGGCACACAATATCAAGTTGTGTTCACGGTAACTGGCAGTACCGCAGGATCATTTACTGTTAGTTTTGGAGGACAAAGTAGTATGCCAACATTATCATCTGGAGGTTTTGGTCCGACTGCAACATCAACTGCTGGCTTGACGATAACTCCGACAGCCGATTTCAATGGAAAAATTGTCGTTTCAATCAAACCGATAACCGCTGCCTCAACTCCAATCTTTGTGCTCAGATCATCAGATGGCACGGCGCAGCTTGAAATGAGGAGCAGTGGAGTTACCACTGCTGCGCCAAACACTTTCATCGGAGTTCAGGCTGGTCAATACAACACTAGCGGTTATGCCAATGTGGCTACTGGCTATAGCGCTCTCAAAAATAATACTTCTGGCAAAGTAAACACTGCAATTGGTGTAATGGCTTTAATGTCCAATACAACAGGTGCTCAAAATGTTGCTAATGGTTATGGTGCTCTAGCATTCAATACTTCAGGTAATAACAATACTGCTAATGGTGTATTAGCTCTCGCGTACAATACTACGGGTTACCAAAACACTGCCATTGGTGAATCATCCATGGAAAGCAACACTACTGGATATTACAACACTGCCAACGGTGCTAATGCACTCCTTTCAAACACTACAGGTTATTATAATGTTGCTAACGGTCCATCATCTTTGCAAAATATAACCACTGGCTTTGGCAATACGGGTGACGGTACATATGCTGGTCGTTACATTGCCAATGGGTCAACATCCAATGCGACTTCAAACAATTCTGTTTATCTTGGTTTTGACACTAGGGCATTTGCAGACGGTGACACTAATGAAATTGTGATCGGTGCCAATGCTACGGGATTAGGAAGCAACACTGTGATTTTGGGTGACAGCAATATTGTCACCACGGCGCTCAGAGGAAGTGTTGGAATCGGGACAACTTCGCCATCCTCCATGCTTTCAGTGGGTGCAACTTCGCAATTTCAAGTGAATTCAACTGGGGCAGTTGTGGCTTCAACTGGATATACTCAAACATCCGGAAATTTTGCCATGTCGGGAACTGGAACATTCGGAACTGGAACAGGGGCAATCTCGCTCAATGGCGCAACATCAGTCACAGGAACAAACACTTTCAGTGTTGGCACAGGATTGACAACTTTGGGTGGAAATCTGACTGTGACTGGCACGGCCTGGACAGCCACACCGACAATTTCAGGGCTTATTACAGCCTCAAATGGGTTGACAGTGGCTGCAAATAAGAATTTAATCATGACTGCCGGCACAGGAAAGGCGACTTTGCCAAAAATTGCAATTGAAAGAAATGCTAATGCTGGTTCAGGAGTAAGTTGGTACAATGCGGCAACATACACAGCTTGGGCAACATACATGGGCTCCGCAGGAGTGGCCAACCAAGGTCCGACAGCCAACATAACCGCACCGACCGGAACATTGGTGACATCTTGGGGGCTTCGCAATTTCATTGAAAATACTGCTGGTTATGGTTGGACATGGGAAAGTGGGACAAGTGCAACAGCAACTCCTGCAATCGTGGCAGAACTTTCTTCAGCAACTGGAAATTTCAGAACAACTGGAACAATTTCGGGAACACGATTGATTTCAACAATTGCCACCGGAACGTCGCCATTGGCGGTGACTTCGACCACTGTCAATACAAATTTGAACGCTGATTTGTTGGATGGTCAACACGCCAGCGCATTCCAAACAGCCCTTTCTGGAGGCACAAATGGATATAACGCATATTGGACAGGAGCGGGAACATTGGGCAGTGAGCAATACGTGGATGTTTCCAGGGGAGGAACAGGAACAGGAGCTTTGACACAAGGCTCGATGGTTTTTGCCGGAGCAAGTGGAGTTTATGCTCAAGACAATGCCAATTTGTTCTGGGATGACACCAATAACAGACTTGGAATTGGAACAACAACGCCGGGAGCGATGCTTTCGATTTTTGGCACAACCAACGCTCTCAGACTTTCATATGATGCTTCAAATTATGTTTCACTTTCAAGCGCCAGCAATGGCGACCTTCAATTTTCTTCTTCATCTTCAAGTGAATCAGCGGTGATTGTGGGAAACAACACGGCCACTAATGCTTCGATCATTTTCGACAATTTGTCGCAAGACTATTATTCAGGAATCGACAATGCTGATGGAGTTTTCAAAATCGGAGCTGGACAAACCGTTGGCACGAGTTCAATTTTGGCTGTGAAAGCCTCCAATGGATTTGTGGGAGTGGGCACAACCGCGCCGACAGCCATGCTGCAAATCGGTTCAACCACCAATCCTGGAAATGTGCGAATCGACCAAGGATGGCTCTGTGTGGACAACAACGGCACTTGCACCGGAGCGGCCACAGCCGGAACTGTCTATGCCGTTGCAGCCTACACGACTGGCGCCGACTATGCCGAATATTTCTACACCAAAGACAGTGATTTGAAATCAGGCGAAGCAGTTTGCGTGGACACTCAGACAGAAAACGGAGTCAAACGTTGCCAAAACGATGGCGACAACAACATCATGGGAATCGTTTCATCCAATCCTTCAATCGTGGGAAACAAAAATCATGCCGATGACCCGAACTACAAAATAATCGGTATGATGGGTCAGGTGGCTGGAAAAGTTTCTGCTGAAAATGGCGCCATCAAGGTGGGTGACAACCTCACGGCCGGAGCAACTCCAGGCAGCATGAGAAAAGCCAATGCAGGAGAATCAACTGTGGGTGTGGCGATGGAAAATCTTTCAGATGACAACGGCACCATTCAAGTTTTGATTTCTCGCAGGAATCAAAGTTTGACTGTGGAAAAAGTTGAACAAGCAGTGACTGACAACATCGCATCAATGAACATCAAAGATCAGGTCAGCGCCTTGGTCAATACTGCCTCGACCAATCTTAATGAACAGATCGCCAATCAGACCAATGTTCTGGCCACCATGCAGACTCAGATTTCAGACAGTGTGAACACGGCCAGCAAATTGCAAATGCAAATCGATTTGATCCGCCAAGAAAACCAAGCCTTGATTGATTTGGTCGGTGTGCTCAATGTGAAATCATTGATCTACAAAGATTCATTGGGCAATCTTGATTTGTTGGATGGAAAATTGGCTGCCAGCGAAATTGAAACAGGAGTGCTCACCATCAAGGTTGTCGATTCCAACAAACCGACCATTGGACAAGCAACCATCAGAAAAATGATGGTGGACGCCAACAATGATGGGGTCGATGATCTGACAGGCACTGATGGAAAAACTGTTGAAATCAAGACTGGCGCCGTGACAGCTGATTCAAAAGTGTTCACCAGTTTCGTGAAAAATCCGGGATCATTCAATTGGGTGGAAAAAGTTGTGGACAAAACAACCGGAGAATTTACAGGCTTTAAGATTTTTGTGGAAACGCCGGTCAAAGAAGATGTGAGCGCCGACTGGTGGATTGTGGAATCAAAAAACAAATGAAAATGAATTTTTCAAAAAAACAGCTGTTTTCTTTCGGCGCGCCGCTTTGTTTGGCGGCGCTGTTTGGCTTTGCAATCTTCTTTTTTGCCAGCAGGCCAAGCGAAACACTCCAGTCGCAGCTTGGAAAATATGGAGTTGCTGGAGAGCGGATCGTGGCTGATTTGGGAAAAATTTCGCAGCTGACACCGGTGAAAACCGAGTCAGGATTTGAGATCATTGATGACATGTCAACAGGAATTGATATACAATTCGCCAATCAAAATGGCGGTGACAAGTCGGATGAGAAAACAAAAATTGTTTTTCCTGAAAATCTCAGCAAGCCTTTGACAATCAATCTTCCTGGTGGAAAATCAATTTCCGTGACTGACAAAAATTCAAACGGCTCTGCAAGTGTGATTTCTCAATCGTCAGGAAATGAGGTGCAAACAAGGCAGTCAAACGATTTTTTTTCGCCTGGCAAAAATATTCCCACGCCAGAGCAGCTCAAAAATTTTGTTGAATACAAAAGTTCCGACGGTAGAAAAAATTCATATTATGGATATCAAAAAGATGCCGCCACAGGAGAGAAGAAGCTGAAAAATTGGATTTTATATGCCAAGGGAAATGGAAAGGAAAGTGAGTCCTATGCTTTTGACAATGCCAGAATAGTTTTGGATGAAAGTGGCAATGCCAAAGTTTTTTTTGATGATGGCAAAGCTGCTCAAAATCAGCAAGTCATGGCAGATGTGGATCAAAGCTTGTTGGCAAGGGCACAAAAGGCCATCATGGCAGATGCGGGAACTGACATTTTGGCAAAAGATCAAAATCAAATTCCTGATTTTGTCGTGCCTCATCCATATTATGTCGACAGTCAAGGACAGTTGGTTGATTTGAAATGGAATGTTGATGGCACAAATAAATCAATATACGTTGATTTTGAAGTCAAGGCTGAGCAATATCCGATCGCGCTTGATCCAACTCTTGCTTTTTCTGTTCCAGCGCAAAGCAATACGAGCACGGTCATGAGCGGCATTGCTAGTGGTGATCAATTCGGAAGTTCCATGATCAGTGGCGATTTCAATGGCGATGGAAAAACTGATTTGGCAGTTGGTGCCAGCGGATATGGCTTTAATGCTGGTCGCGTCTATATTTTTTACAATGACGGATCTATCTCTAACAGTCCTGATAACGCAGATGTCATTATTACAGGCGATGCAAGTGGTAAATTTGGCAGTTCTTTGGTTGCTGGAGATTTCAATGCTGATGGCAAAACTGATTTGGCAGTGGGTTCAAATGCCTATGGTTCAAATGCTGGCGGTGCTTATATTTTTTATAACGACGGAAACTTTCCAACCACATCTTTGGCTGCCGATGTTATTATTGCTGGTGAAGCCGGCAGTTATTTTGGCACGTCTTTGGCTGCCGGAGATTTCAATGCTGACAGCAAAACTGATTTGGCGGTGGGAGCTTATATTTACAACACTAATCAAGGACGCGCCTATATTTTTTATGCTGATGGAAGTTTTCCAACAACCGCTGCCACTGCTGATGTGATAATCACAGGCGAGACCGATACCTATTTCGGAACGTCCATGACAGCTGGCGATTTCAACGCCGATGGCAAAACTGATTTGGCAGTCGGGGCAATGATATATTCATCAAATGCAGGTCGCGCCTATGTTTTCTATAATGACGGCTCGATTCCGACTACTGCCGCCACAGCTGATGTGACAATAACAGGCGAAGCCGCAAGTTATTTCGGAACGTCCATGACTGTCGGTGATTTCAATGCTGATGGCAAAACCGATTTGGCAGTGGGCGGCTATAACTACAATTCAGCTGTCGGTCGAGCTTATGTTTTTTACAATGACGGCTCAATTCCGACAACTGCTGCTACTGCTGATGTGATAATCACGGGCGAATCCGGCAGCTTCTTTGGTGTCTCCATGACTAACGGCGATTTCAATGCAGATGGAAAAATTGATTTGGCAGTTGGCGCGCATGTGGCTGGTTCAAACTCCAATGGTCGCGCTTATATTTTTTATAATGATGGAAGCATGCCAACGACTGCTGCCACGGCTGATGTGATAATCACAGGTGAATCAGGCAGTCAATTTGGTTTGACAATGTCAGCTGGAGATTTCAATAATGATGAAAAAACGGATATTATTATCGGAACTTATTATCATTCCGGTTATACTGGTCGCGCTTATATTTTTTATTCTCAAAATGGTCAAGTAAATCTGAACAAAAATATTACAGGTGAGGCAAGTGGTGATTATTTTGGAAATTCCATGTCTAGCGGTGATTTCAATGCTGACGGCAAAACTGATTTGGTTGTTGGGGCTCCTTCTTATAATTCAAGTCAAGGTCGTATATATATTTTTTACAATAAAGGATTTGCTCCAACCGCAGCCGCTTCTGCGGACGTCGTTATTACTGGTGAAGCTGGCAGCAAATTCGGATATTTTTCTGCTGCAGGCGATTTTAATGCTGACAGCAAAACTGACTTGGCAGTCGGGGCGGTTTTCAATAGTAGTAGTCAAGGTCGCACCTATGTTTTTTATAACGATGGATCAATTCCGACTGTCGCCACCTCTGCCGATGTTGTCATAACAGGTGAAGCTGTGAATAATAGTTATTTTGGAAACTCCATGACTGCTGGCGATTTCAATGGCGATGGAAAAACAGATTTGGCAGTCGGTGCCTATGGGATATCTTCCAGTGCAGGTCGTGTCTATGTTTTCAATGGTGGTTCAATGTCGGCAACCATTGCTGCTTCTGCGGCCAATATGATTATTTCCGGAGAAGCATCAAGCAATTTTGGAACTTCCATGGCTGCCGGTGATTTTAATGCAGATGGTAAAATCGATTTGGCAATCGGTGCCTACACTCATTCATCTTCCACGGGTCGCGCCTATATTTTTTATAATGACGGAACAATTCCGACAACTGCTGCTACAGCTGATGTTATTATTAGTGGTGAATATCCAAGTTACTTTGGTTTTTCCATGACTGCTGGTGATTTCAATGCTGACGGAAAAACTGATTTGGCAGTCGCGGCTATCAGCTACTCAGGCAACAATGGTCGCGCCTATGTTTTTAATGGTGGTTCGATGTCGGCAACCATTGCAGCTAGTGCGGCTAATGTGATTATCACAGGAGAGGGTTATTTCGGATTTTCCATGACCGCTGGTGATTTTAATGGTGATGGAAAAACAGACTTGGCAATTGGAGGAATCTTGGCAGCTTCTATTTTTGGTCGCGCCTATGTTTTTTATAATGATGGAAATTATCCAACAACGGCAGTCACAGCCGATGTTGTCATAACTGGAGAGGCTGCAAGTAACAATTTCGGTTCTGCTATTGTTGCCGGTGATTTTAATGCTGACGGTAAGACAGACTTGGCAGTCGGAGCGTATGGGTATAATTCCAATCAAGGCCGCGCCTATATTTATGAAACACGTGATAGCTATGCTTGGATTTTGCAAAAAAACCAAAGCTCTCCAAGAATTTTGGGTAATGTCGGTCAAGAGGTCTCAATCACTGGTGAAACAGGATCTGATTTTGGATTTTCCATGACGAGTGGTGATTTCAACAATGACGGGAAAACAGATCTTATTGTCGGGGCATATAATTATTCAACAACGGGTCGCGTCTATGTTTTCTATGACGATGGATCTGTTCCGATCACTGCCGTCACTGCTGATGTGGTCATCACTGGGGAAGCGGCGAGCAGCTTTGGATATGCCTTGATTGCTGGTGATTTCAATGCTGATGGGAAAACTGATTTTGTTGTTAGCACCATATCATATTCAACAAACACTGGTCGCGCCTATGTTTTTTATAATGATGGATCGATTCCGACAACAGCTGCCACGGCTGATGTGACCATCACTGGCGAAGCCGCAAGCAATTTTGGATATTCAATGACGAGTGGCGATTTTAATTCAGACGGTGAAACGGATTTGGCAGTTGGTGCTATCGCATATTCATCTTCCGCAGGTCGCGCCTATATTTTCTATGGCGATGGATCGATTCCGACAACCGCTGCCACGGCCGATCTGATCATCACAGGAGAAACTGCAAGTTATTTTGGAACCTCTATGACTAGCGGTGATTTTAACGCTGATGGAAAAATTGATTTGGCTGTCGGGGCAATGATTTATTCTTCAAATGCAGGTCGCGTCTATATTTTCTATAACGATGGATCAATTCCGACAACCGCCGCCACGGCCGATGTGATCATCACAGGTGAAACTGCAAGTTATTTTGGAACGTCCATGATTGCTGGTGATTTCAACGCGGATGGAAAAATTGATTTGGCTGTGGGTGCACAAAATTATTCTTCAAATGCAGGTCGCACCTATGTTTTCTATGGTGATGGTTCGATTCCAACAACCGCTGCCACGGCCGATGTTGTCATTACTGGTGAATCTTCAAGTCAGTTTGGTCGCACCATGACAAGTGGTGATTTCAATGACGATGGCAAAGCAGATTTGGCAGTTGGAGCGAGTGGTTATAATTCAGATCAAGGTCGCGCTTATGTTTTTTATAATGATGGCTCGATTCCGACTACTGCAACTTCTGCTGATGCCATTATTACTGGAGAATCAGCATCAAACAATTTTGGAACGTCTCTGCTTGGCGGCGATTTTAACAATGATGGCAAGACTGATTTGGCAGTGGGCGCCAGTGGATATTCTTTAGCTGGAAAAATTTATATTTATACCAACAATGAAACCAAGGTGGCAGGCGAGGATGCCAGTAATCTTGGAACATCCATGACCAGCGGTGATTTCAATGCTGATGGCAAAACTGATTTGGCAGTTGGAGCGAGCGGTTATAATTCCAATCAAGGCCGCGCCTATATTTTTTATGGCGGAACATTTTCTTCTTCAGTTTCTGCTGCTGGTGCCAATGTTGTCATCACTGGCGAAGCAGTGAGCAATTTTGGAATCTCCATGATTGCTGACGATTTCAATGATGATGGCAAAACTGATTTGGCTGTCGGGGCAGACGCTTATTCTGCCAATGTTGGTCGTGTCTATATTTTTAATGGTGATTCCATGTCAGCAAATATGACGGCTGCCTCTAATGCGAATGTGACATTCATTGGCGAATGGGCAAGTCATTTTGGATCATCCCTGACCAGCGGCGATTTTAATGCTGACGGTAAAACAGACTTAGTGATCGGTGCTTACTTCAGTGTTTCTGCTTCTGGTCGCGCCTATATTTTTAATGGCGGATCTATGACGCCAACCATTGATGCAACCTCTGCCAATGTTATTATTACTGGCGAAGCTAACAGTTTGTTTGGGTATTCTCTATCCGGCGGTGATTTCAATTCAGACGGAAAAACAGATTTGGCAGTAGGTGCATACGTATATTCTTCAAGTGCTGGTCGAGTGTATGTTTTTTATAATGGAACTTTAACATCAAGCGTTGCGGCTGGTTCAGCTGATGTGATGATCATTGGCGAAAGTGCCAGCAATTATTTTGGATGGGCCATGACTGCTGGAGATTTCAACGGCGACGGCAAAACCGATTTGGCAGTCGGAGCCTGGGGATATTCTTCAAACACTGGTCGCACTTATGTTTTTTATAACGACGGAACAATTCCGACCACAGCTGCCACGGCCGATGTTGTTTTTACCGGTGAGTCTGCCAATAGCAATTTTGGATATCAAATGATGGCGGGAGATCTTAATGCTGACGGCAAAACTGATCTGGTTGTTTCTGCTACTGGATATGCGTCCTCAGCGGGCAAGATATATGTATATTATAACAATAATGGTCTTAGAAAATCATTTAGTGGTAATGTCAGCATGGATTCTCCCGCCTCTGGTGCAGG
>JAQTLF010000034.1 GCA_028715015.1 Candidatus Moraniibacteriota bacterium
TTTCCTTGCCGGTCCTGAGGTTTTTGATCACCGAAACCACCTCTGGAATGACGTCTCCGGCCTTGTGGATGACCACAGTGTCACCGATCCGCACATCAAGCCTGTTTATCTCATCTTCATTATGAAGGGTCGCCCGGCTCACCTGAGAGCCTGCCACACGCACTGGACGCAGGTGCGCCACCGGTGTCAAAGCGCCTGTTCTGCCAACTTGAACCTTGATGTCCTCAACCACCGTGGTCACTTGCTGAGCAGGAAATTTGTAGGCAATTCCCCAACGCGGAGACTTCCCTGTATAACCAAGCGCTTCTTGGATTTTCTGAGAATTGATCTTGATGACAATGCCATCAATCTCATAGTCCTGTTCATTTTTTTTCTTGGTCCAACTTTCATAGAATTCCTGAATTTCCTGGATGTTTTTGCAAAGGCGATATTCTTTGTTCACCTTGAAACCCAATCTGCCAAGCAATTCCAATTCCTCAACTTGAGTTGAAATATTATTGTCATTCGTCATCAGCAATCCGTCATCAAGCTGTTTTTTGCTTTTTGTTTTCAATGACTGATGACTGATGACTGATGACTGGATTCTATCGATATCATAAATAAAAGAATCCAGTTTCCTATGCGCTGCAACTTTGGGATCAAGTTGGCGTATGGTGCCGGCAGCGGCGTTGCGTGTGTTGGCAAATTCAGCCTCGCCTTTTTGGGCGCGCTCAACATTGATCCTTGCCAATTCTTTTTTGGAAAGCCAGCATTCCCCAACCACGGTGACATCGATTTTTTCAGCAAGTTCCAATGGCACGCTTTGGATCGTCCTGATGTTACTGGTCACATCCTCGCCCACCATTCCATCACCTCTTGTTGCTCCCTGTACCAAAACCCCATTTTCATAGGTCAAAATCATCTTCAATCCATCAATCTTCATCTCGCAGCAATACTCGAGATCAGCAACTGTTGACCGTTGACTGCTGGCCGTTGACTGTTGACTGATGACGTCTTTTTTATTTTTATCATTTTTATTTTGAATTTCATTGGAAATTGGAAATTGGGATTTGGAAATTGCGCGCAGCGTTTTCTCTTCCCATTCCTTCAATCCTTCAAAATCGAAAATATCATCAAAAGACCATTGTTGCTGGGCATGACGCACTTTTTTGAAAGCTTTGAGCGGTTCGGCTCCGACTCTTTGGGTCGGACTGGCAGGCGAAAAAAACTCTGGAAATTGTTTTTCCAAAGCCGAAAGTTCTTCAAACAACGAGTCGTAGGCTTCGTCCGAGATTGTCGGCGCGTCCAAAACATGATAGGCATGTCTGTGACCATCAATTTCCTTGCGCAAAGCCTCGATTCTTTTTTTCGCCTCGTCTTTGTTCATAATCCCAATTATATCACAAAAAATAAAAAAGGAATGCAAGTGACATCCTTTATATCTAATTTATGACTTACGCGTTTGTCCGAGCCAAACATCAGGTGAGGTCAGCTCAAAGATTATTTTTGTTTCATAAAAACCCGTGTATGATGAACTTTGATGTTTGGTCGAGGGCAAATGCGTAAGTTCTATAATTAATCAAATATGTATTATTTCGCATTTTGCATCCCGCATTTTGCATCCAATTTTGCGCCATATGAAGTACGTAGGCAAAAGACGAGTGATGAGCCAATAGATATTTCCTTATTTTCCCCCTCTCCTTAGACAAGGAGAGGGTTGGGGTGAGGATCAAAAGAATGATTCAATGTTACTCCCTCTCCTTAGACAAGGAGAGGGTTGGGGTGAGGATCAAAAGAATGATTCAATGTTACTCCCTCTCCTTAGACAAGGAGAGGGTTGGGGTGAGGTTTGAGCAATGCCCTGCTTAACCCCTCTGTCCCGATTCCGTATCGGGACATCTCCCCTCATCTAAGGGGAGAATGGTATGGAAGAAAAGTAAGCATGGGCATTTACTGCCTGAGCGAAGTTGTTGTCTGAACCTTGGAAGGATTACTTGGGTCATTGCTAGCAATATCAACAACAATTGTAACTTTTCCATATGGAGCCGTCGCGGGATCCGCATCCACATTTGAAAATGACAGTCCTGAAATCTCCCCTGCCTTAGTAAGTTCAGATGTTGGCATATTGTTTTTATTTTTGCAATCATTAACATCAGTAGCTACGGCAGAAGAAACGATAATTTTATTATCAGAATTACTATACTCATATTCGATGCAATTATTTGCATTAGTTGGCTGCGAATAATCCAAGACTCTTATCTTTTTAGAATTAACGGAATCAAATTTAGCAATTGCACTAGTGCGGATTGTTTTGGCCATTAAATTGATCACATATTGTGCGCTTTCAGCATTTCGTTGGGCTTGCTTGGCAGCAAGTGAAGTTTTCAAAAAGCTGGCAAACGACCCTGCAAACATGACGGCGGCCAAAGAAAAAATTGCCACAGCCACCAATGTTTCCACCAGCGAAAAACCTTTTTTTGTGTTTTTGTTTTTTTTCAGCATCGTGTTTTTGTTTTAATCTACAATGGCAACACTGAGAGTGTTGAAATGCAATGATTGGCAAGATTACAATCAGCAAATGATGCGTCAGGATCAGCACCCCAAGTTACATAACTTGTCACATTATGATTATGTTTTATATCATCTTTGGTTATGTTTACTTTTCTGTAAAATTTGGTGCTAACTGCTCCATTGGAACCATGTCCATAATAACCCGATTTAATATATAGTTTTTCCTTATCAACAGTTGGATTAACAGAATTTTTAAAATCTGCATAAGTATAGCCATTATCAATAATGTATTCAGCTCCTCCTCCAGTATAAACAAAATATGTTCCAAAATCACTGGGATTATTGTCCCGCATGTTCCTGACCAATTCAATTCCCTCTTGGGCAAGCTCGGCCGCAATGATCTGGTTTTTGGCCTCAACAGAAGCTTTGATGTTTTGCATCATCAAAGAAGAAATTCCCACAATCCCAAAAGAAAGCACCAAAATAGACACCAGCACTTCCACCAATGAAAAACCTTTTTTTGTTTGTATTTTTTTGTTTTTTTTCATCGAGATTTTTTAAATGCAAGCAGCTTCCTGTTCTGTGATGTTGCCCTCAGTTGAAACACAAACGTGTCTGACCATGGAGTCAACCAAATCAGATGTGATTACAACATCTTTGGGACCGTTTGTTTTTCCTAAAGGAGATTCAAAATAAAAACTGACAGGATTGGTACTTATGGTGACCCTGTTTTTTGCCAAATCAAATTGCTGCGATGAACCCACTATATATGCATGCATACCATCAAAATAGCTAAGTGTATATATCGATGATCCATCTGTGATAAAAAAATAATAATGAGCATATTGAAGATTACCATTTACTTCAAAAGTTTTTCCTGAAATTGCTTCATTCTGCAAAGCTCGCAGTTGCGCTGCCACTTGCCTGGCCGCATTTTCAACATCAGTCTTGGCCTTCTTGTCATTGCTGTTATAGTTTACAAAAAACACCGTTGTCATGATTACTGCAATTAACACAACAACCATTAGCTCGATCATGGTGAAACCCTTTCTGTCTGACTTTTGTTTTTTTTTCATAAAAATTTATCCGACAATAGAAAGCCAATATTTCAAAAATGGAAAAATCTGCGGCAAAATCACCACCAAAAAAGTTCCCGTGATCAGAAACGGAGCAAACGGAACCTGGCTTTTCATGGTCTTTTTGCTCACCGCAATCAGCCCCACGCTGATCAACGCCCCGATGGCGAACGAAAGCATCAGTGTTGCCAAAATGTTCGGCCAACCCACGATGAGTCCGACCAAAATTCCCAAATAGGCATCTCCATATCCCATCCAGGTCTCTTTGGAATAAGCAGCCAGCCCAAAGAAAAACAAAAAGGCCACCACAGCTCCGATCAAGCCCGAAATCGTTCCCAAATCCATGATTGAAACAGCGGATTGGAAATTCTGCCAATCGCTCCAAACAAGATATGCCAGGCTGAGTCCCACTCCCAACCACAAAACCAACATGGGAATTTCCATGTATTGGAAATCATACACGAAAATTACCATCAGCAAAGAAAAAATAACCCAATAGAAAGCTGTCAGCATCCAACTCGACGGATCAAAAATGTTGAAAAAATAATTTCCAATCAAAGCGAACACGATTCCCATGGTCGCCTCGACAACCGGATATTGCCAAGAAATTTTTTCTCCGCAATCACGGCACTTTGCACCAAGAATGATGAAGCTCAGCAACGGCACATTGTCAAACCAGCGCACTTTCTTTTTGCAATGCGGACAATGCGATCTTTCCATCAACGATTCCACCGCGTTCAAGCGATACACCACCGCATTCAAAAAACTTCCAATGATAAGCCCCAACAGGAGGAAAATAATAAGCATAAAATCAAAGCTGCAACTTGTTGTCAGTTGTCAGTTGTTTAGTTGTTAGTTTATTTAACTTTACCACAAAAACAAAAAGCCCGCCAATCGCAGGCAGACTTTTGAAAAAGCAATCTCCCCACTTCAACATGTAAAATTTGTATAACTATGCATATGCACAAAGTTGACCAATCTGAGCGGAAAATCGTTTGTTCTTTTTTGTCTTGTTTTCTAAACAAACAAAAAACGAACGCAGAAGTGTTCGTTTTTTGTACAATATATTTTTCTAAAAAAATAATTTTGATTATCTCACAAATCTAGCAACCAGCTGGGGGCACTAGACCACCATATATTGACAACGTCCAATCACCATTGCAAACAGCAAATGGATGTCCAGTTAATGCAATGGTAACAGTAGGATCAGGCGCGGCACAGTTTGCAGTAGCAGTATAAGCCACCGTTGCAGCCTTTAAATCAGCTGCTGTTGGGTAGTTTGTACCTATCGCAATATCACATATTTCGCCACCTCCAGCACCAGCAGCAACAGTATTAGGAGAAGCAGCGGAATTATCACAACAAACAGTTAAGGATGACTTGAGACTGCCAATTGTTTGTTTTGTTACTGAAGCAGTAGCCTTATTCCTTGCTGAACTTGTGCTTACTAAGATAACACCAGCCAAGATACCAATGATTGCAATAACAATCAAAAGCTCAATTAAGGTGAAACCTTTGTTATTTTTTTTCATTTTCTTAAGTTATATTATTTTAACAATTAAATATTATATTATCTGTCAAAAAATATTCAGTAAATATTAACAACCAGCTGGTGGCGTTAGACCACCATACAAAGACAAAGTCCAAGCACCATTACAAACAGCGAAAGGATGCCCGGTTAATGTAACAGTAACTGTTGGATCAGGCGCAGCACAATTTGCAGTCGCTGCATAAGCCACTGTTCCAGCTTTCAATTGAATTGCAGTTGGATAAGATGTTGTAATAGCTGGATTACACATTTCCCCACCGCCAGCTCCAGCTGCTACAGCCACTGGTGTTGCCGTTGATGTAGCACAACAAACAGCTAATGCTGATTTCAAACTGCCAATTGTTTGTTTTGTTACTGAAGCAGTAGCCTTATTCCTTGCTGAACTTGTGCTTACTAAGATAACTCCAGCCAAGATACCGATGATTGCGATAACAATCAAAAGTTCAATCAATGTAAAACCTTTATTTATTTTTTTCATATTTTTGTATCATTTAATAACCAATTATTTTTTTGAAATTACATCGACCTTTTTAAAGTGTAATTTTGATTTATCTAAATCTGACAATTTTTTCAATATACTAACAATTACATACTGACTCGCAAAATTTAAAACTATGGCGTCGAACAACCATTATCAGCATATGAACATGTTATCGTTGGCTGGCCAGACTTTGTTGCAGTAAATGTGTATGTTCCCAATGCCAATGATCCACTCGGGGTTCCAGCATAATCATAGCCTGTTTTGGCCAATATGGCTGGCCATGTTACAGAGTGCCCGCTTTGTACTGTTGGACAACCGGATTTGTTGCAACAGACAATATTGCCAGCTCCTGGAGTGGCGCTGGTAGCTATGCCATTATCATCAGCGCAAGTGACAAGCTCCGGTAGTAAACTTGACAGAGTTGTGATCGCTGATGCTGTTTTCGATTTTTCCACACTGCCTTGCATGCTAACCAAAACAACGCTAGCCAAAATTCCAATGATAGCAATGACGGTCAACAATTCAACCAATGTAAATCCTTTTTCAAATTTTATTTTATTTTTTTTCATACAAACATTGTACCATACTTTCCAAAAAAATTATACACATATTTTTTACATGCTTCCAGCAATGTTATATATCGGCATCAAGATAGCAAAAACCAGAAAGCCGACACCGACTCCAAGGAAAGTGATCATGATCGGTTCGAGCATGGCGGAAAGATTCCGGGTGATGCGGTCTGTTTCTTGGGAATAGAAACTGGCAGTGTTTTGCAGCACTTCACTGACTTTTCCTGATTCTTCTCCGATCTTTATCATTTGCGAAACGATGGGGGGAAAATATGTCGAACGGGCAAAGACACTGCTCATGGTTCCGCCTGTTTTGACTTCGTCGCCAGCCTTCAAAATGACTTCCGCATAGGCTGAACTGTTCACCACTTCACTCACGATGATCAGCGCTCTCACGATCGGAATTCCTCCATCCAAAAGCACGGAAAGATTTTCAGAAAATCTGGCAATATAGACATATTGGAAAAGATTTCCAATAACAGGGATTTTCATTTTTATCATGTCCCATTCTTTTTTTCCATCAGATGTTTTGACATAGTAAACCAAGCTTCCGACAATACCTATGATAATGATGATAACCAGCCACCAATAGGAGCTCATGAAACTTCCCACTGTCATCAATGCTTGCGTGTACCATGGAATGGCCACATTCATGTCTTTGAAAATTCCGGTGAGTTTTGGCAAAACAACCGTGGCCACAATGAACCCGATGGCCGAGGCTGCCACCAACACAAACACCGGATAAAACAAGGCGCTTTTTATTTTTGAATTCAGTTCATAGTTTTTTTCATTGTTCTCTGCCAAAAACAAAACCGAGCGTTGCAAATTTCCGGAAAGTTCTCCGGCTTTGACCATGCTCACCGCCAGACTTTCAAAAACTTCGGGATGTTTGGCCATGGCTTCGGAAAACGGAAGTCCGTCCTGGATATCACTGACCATTTCCGAAATCACCATTTTGAAATAGACATTTTCTGTCTGGTTTCCCACGGCATTAAGCGATCCCACGATGGAAACTTTGGCATCAATCAGTGTTGAAAGCTGTCTGAAAAAAACCGACAGTTCGCGCAGACTGACACCTTCCCACAGATGCTGGATTTCTTTCATTAGATTGGGAGTAGCACTTTCAAGTTCGATCTTCAACGGCACAAAACCTTTTTCCTGCAAAAGCAAAGTTGCAGCCTCGGTGTTGGTCGCATCTATCTTTCCTTTGACAACTTCCCCGCTCGAACTTTTTGCCTGGAATAAAAATTTCATATTGGTTAAATAATTTTCTGGTTAAATAATTTCGCCTCTATCTTTTTGATATCAACATTTGTAAATATTCTTGATTTTTGGCATAGACCAAGGCGTCGTCCATCGTTATGAGTCCTCGCTGGATCAGGTCTGCCAAAGATTTGTCCAAAGAAACCATGCCTTCGCGGAGATTCGTTTCAATCACAGAATCGATCTGATATGATTTGTTTTCGCGGATAAGATTTTCCACCGCATGGTTGTTCATCATAACTTCCATGGCCGGAATTCGACCGCCACCGATTCTCGGCACCAGTCTTTGTGAAACAACACCCAGCAAAACACTGGCCAATTGCGATCTGACCTGGTTTTGCTGATGAGCTGGAAAAACATCGATGATTCTGTCCACAGTCTGCGAAGTATCATTGGTGTGCAGCGTCGCCAAAATCAAATGGCCTGTTTCAGCAGCTGTCATGGCTGTGCTGATCGTTTCAAGGTCACGCAACTCTCCGATAAGCACCACATTGGCATCCTCACGGAAAACACTGCGCAAGCCCTCGGCAAAAGTTTTCGTGTCGCGCCCAACTTCACGTTGGTTGATGATGCATCTGTCCTGTTCATAGATATATTCGATCGGATCTTCGACTGTGATGATGTGCTTGTCCTGATTGTGATTGATAAAATCGATCAAGGCTGAAAGTGTCGTTGATTTTCCATGTCCCACCGGACCAGTCACCAAAAGTAGTCCTTGGGCGTTCTTGGTGAAATCATACAAAGTCGACGGGACATTGAGTTCTTCCAAAGTGCGCACAGTTCCCGAAACCATACGCATCGCCACGCTCAAATTTCCCTGCTGATAGAAAATGTTGGTTCGAAATCTGGCTTTGTCTTCAAAATTGTAGGAAAAATCAACCTGTCCTTCATTTGTCAATTTCTTTTTGTTCTCCTCACTCATCAAAGCGTCACTGAGCGATTGCGTGTCAGCTGCCGACAAAACCGATTCCTGCGTGAGAGGATACAGTTTTCCATCCAAACGCAAAGTCGGATATCTTCCCACCACCAAATGCAAATCGGACGCACCTTGTTGGGCGGCCATGCGCAAAAGATTTTTTATTCTTTGTTCACTGTCTGTGTTGGACATTTTTATTTTTTATTTTTATTTGCGATTTATTTTCAGTCAATTTTAGTATACCAAATTTTTGCATATTCAACAAAGATTTGTTTATCCTTTGTCATCTTCGGTTTCGCCGCCAACGCTCTTACTTCCTTCCGTCACGCGTTCAACTTCTTCCAATGTGGTCAGTCCCAACAAAACCTTGATCACACCGTCTTGTTTGATCGTGATCATGCCTTGGCTTTTGGCATATTTTTCAACTTCAGTTTCCGATCCGTTGTGTTCTGAAATTATTTCTTTCATTTCTTTGTCGATTTCAAGCGCTTCAAAAATCGCGACGCGTCCTTTGTAACCGCTGTTCGCGCAAGCTTCGCAGCCCGCTCCTTTGTAGATATGGAATCCGTCATCCAGATTGAGACCATATTTTTCAACTTCTTCTTTCGGCATGGTTTCGACTTGCGAACGTATGAATGTCAAAACTGATGGCAACATTTTTATTTCCTCTTTGCATTCATTGCAAATCCTGCGCACCAAGCGCTGGGCACCGACCACACGCACCGATGATGCCAACAAAAATGATTCGATTCCCATATCGATCAGACGCGGAATCGCACCGATGGAACTGTTGGTGTGCAAAGTTGAGATGACCAAATGTCCCGTCAAAGCTGCATGGATCGTCAACTCGGCTGTTTCACTGTCGCGGATTTCTCCAACCATGATCACGTTCGGATCCTGACGCAAAATGCTGCGCAGTCCGCTGGCAAAAGTGTAGCCGATTTCAGGATTTATCTGGCTTTGATTGATGCCGGAGATTGAATATTCCACCGGATCTTCAAGGGTGATGATGTTTCTTTCTTCTTTGTTCAGAATGTCCAAACAAGCATACAATGTCGTTGATTTTCCTGATCCCGTCGGTCCTGTCATCAAGATGATTCCGAAAGGTTCTTTGATATTTCGAAGCAGAATTTCTTTTCCTTTGCCCATCAGTCCCATGCTGTCCAAATCGATGACTTTGTTTCCTGTGTCCAAAAGTCGCAGCACCACTTTTTCTCCATCGATGACCGGCAATGTTGAAACGCGGAAATCAACTGCGCGTCCTCTTTCACGGATCTTAAACCTGCCGTCTTGCGGTTTTCTTTTTTCATCGATTTTCAAATTGGAAAGGATTTTTATTCTTGAGACAACCGCACGACCGACTTCTTTCGGAATCG
>JAQTLF010000035.1 GCA_028715015.1 Candidatus Moraniibacteriota bacterium
CTGTGGTCATGACAGATCCAGCAAGAGTGACTTTGAAACTGGAAGTTGGCCCGACTGAGAAAAGTGCTGTCGGATTTGTCGTTCCAATTCCCACATTGCCATTGTTCAAGATTGTCATGGCAGCTGTGGCTCCATTGTTTCCGACCAATGCCTGGATGGCCGGAGCTGTCGCAGTTCCACTTCCGGATGTTCCTTGTAATTTCAAGGCGTCGGCAACAGCGCTGCCTCCGATCAAAGTTTGTCCGCCAGCCCTGCCGGCAAGCAGCGCAAAAGCAGCCGCATGGTTTCCATCCAGCATGTCAGAATTCAGATTGGCAATGGCTGTGCTGTTTGTCGTTGTGAAAGTGAATCCGCCCAAATCAAGGTTTCCATTCAATGTCATTCCTGCAAAAGTCGGAGCAGAAGTTGTTAGCAAATTCTGATTGATGTTTGAGCTTCCTGTGAGCACAAGCGCATACGCACCAAGATTCAATGTCCCCGTTCCTGTTGAAATCGTGTTGCCATTGTATTTTCCACCAGTAACATTGCCGGAAGAATTGACCTGGAATTGGGAGGTTGCCCCAACTGAAAGCATCGACAATGGATTTGTCGTGCCGATTCCAACATTGCCAGTTCCACTAATTCTCATATTTTCATAAAGAGAACTATTATTTTGTGTATAAAATGCTAATCCTGAACTATATCCGGATGCGTTTTCTACTGGAGTTCCAATTAATCCAGAATCTCTGTAAATTCCAGAAGACATTGTTTGTCTAAATCTTAAAGAAGCACCAAATCCAATTGGCGTATCAGTACCATCGCCATAAGTCGCTACTAAATATAACAAATCCTGTAACCCACCAGTACTAAAATTGGAAGTAATTTCAGTCTTTCTTCTTGGCGCCGCCGTGCCTATTCCCAATCTTTTGTTGACGCTGTCCCAAAAAAGATTCGCATTGTCTTGTGAATAAACACCGCCTGCTCCCGCAAAAACAATCGATCCTTGAGTCAAAGCACCTGTTCCGGTTCCGCCTCTGGAAACATCCAAAAATTGCTCGCTTCCAAGAGATCCTGTCCCTGTCCAAAAGGTCACATAGTTGTTCGTTCCGCTGCCAGTGATTCCGCCAACTCCGGAAACCGTGGAACATTGCCAAACTTTGCCAGTACTGTTCCAAGCCAAAACTTCATTGTTGACACATCCTTGAAGCAAAGAAAGTTGATTGTCCGCCGAACCTGAAAATTGAAGTCCTGAAAATGATGAATTCAGCGCAGTTCCGCCATTGGCGCCCAAAAGTGAAATTGAAAGTGTGCCAGTTTCAGTGATTGGTCCCCCAGTCAAGCCATTTCCGCTGGCCACGCTGGTGACTGTTCCGATTCCGCCACTTCCGCCGGAAACAGTCGCCCAATAGAGATTTCCACTGGCATCGGTTTTCAAAACTTGCCCTGCGCTCCCGCCAGCCACAGGTAAATTATAGGCAATATCAGCAGTCTGCAATCCACTGTTTTGGAAAATTGTTCCATATGTTCCAGATTTGATGTTGAGAGAACCATTAATGGTTTGACCTGCAAATGTCGGACTGGAAGTGGTGGCGATGTTTTGGATCGTGTTTACCACCCCGCTTGCCACGTTGAAATTTGTCCCATCAAATGAAGCCACACCTTTGGTAGTTACGGTCGCATCAGCAATCGAACCCGTGAGTCCGTTTGATGCCAGAGTAAGGGTTAAAGGAGAGGTGCCATTGGCAGAAATGAGGCGATTTGTGTAGGCATCGTTCCAATTGGCTGAATTGTCTCCAATAGCCGAGGCAACACCTCCGCTTATTTTTACCAAACCGTCAAAAGTTGAAACGTCGCCGCCAAGTCCGCCAAAAATCATGCCAATAGCGTTCCCATTCCATGTTTTATTGGTCAAAATATCAGTTGAAGAAGCTGTGATATATCCTTGGATCGCATGGTTTCCCCAAGCATAGGCCGTGTTCCAGTTGGCGATGTTTGCATTGGTGATGCCAACAGCGGCAGAGGCGGAAAAAACAGGATCAGTTTCGGAAAAACTTGTCACATATCCGGCATCATTGGTCCACATGGAAATATTGCCCGATTTGTTGGTCAAAGTGTCAGTTGAAGAAGCTGTGATATATCCTTGGGATGCATGGTTTCCCCAAGCATAGGCCGTGTTCCAGTTGGCTGAATTGTCGGTAATGACTGAAGCCACCCCGCCACTGATCTTCAACAGACCGTCCAGTGTGGAAACATCGCCGCCAAGTCCGCCATAAGCCATTCCAATCACATTCCCATTCCAATTTCCACTGATGACGTTCCCCAACGTTGTGATCGAAACAGAGCCTGACCAAGTTGAAAGAGCAGTGTTTTCAACATTGCCAAGTCCCACATCGGTTTTGTTCAAAGCCGCCCAAGACAAATCCGAGCCGACACCGTTGGCTTTCAAAAATTGTCCATTGGTGCCGGGATTCAACAATGACCAAGTTGCCGGACTTCCAATCCCGGCAATCAAACCGCCACGGGCAACCGCCGCAACAGTGGTGTCTGAATGTGAAGCTGAAAGCAGATCGTGCGAAGAACCAACCACTGATCCCCAAGTCGGCACACCGCCCACAACCGTGAGAGCTTGTCCTTCAGAACCGATGGCGCGCCTGGAAAAAGTGTTTCCACTGGAAAAAAACAGGATGTCACCGGCACTGTAACTGGAAAGTCCCGTGCCGCCATTGGCAATGGTGAGAGGAGAAGAAAGGGTCAGACTTGAAAAAGAAGCACTCGATGTTGTTGAAATGTTTTGCGGCAAAGAAACAGTGATTGCTCCGTTGCTGGCTGAAACTGTCACCTGGTTGGGTGTGCCGCTGAGTTGGGTCACACCAGTGTTGACGATGTTGATTGTTCCAGGGCCGTTGGAAATCGAAATTCCTGTGCTTGGCGTGATATTAGCAATGGCATAACCTGTTCCATTGCCGATTAAAACCTGTCCGTTGCCAGGAGTTCCTGTGGCGCCAGTTCCTCCATGGGCCACATCAAGGGTATCAGCATTCCATTTGCCGGCATTGATATTTCCTGATCCATCAACTTGGAATTGCGAAGTTGCTCCGACAGAAAAAAGTGCTGCCGGATTTGCCGTTCCGATTCCCAATCTTCCATTGACATTGTCCCAGAAAAAATCAGCGTTGCTTTGGGTCAATTTTGTTCCGTCGGAAAAAACCACCGAGCCTTGGGCAAAATTGTCATTGCCGGTTCCACCATTGGCAACAGGCAAAATTCCAGTGACAATGTCGGCAAGATTCAATGATTTCCATTTTGGAATTCCATTTTCGATGGACAAAATCTGGTTGTTGGCACCGATGGCAATTTTTCCCAAAACATTTGCAGCTGAAGCAAAAAGCATGTCGCCAGCTGCATAACTGGAAATTCCTGTTCCTCCACTCGATGTTCCCAAAGCGTTTGTCAAAGCAAGACTTTTGAAAGTCACGTCGGAAGACTTGGATAAATCCTGATCAATTGTTGTATCAACTGAAATTGAAACAATATGCGTTCCTGCATTGCTGCTCAATTTGATTCCGTTGTATGTTTTGCCTGTCAGGTCATTGGCAATGAAGCTGTCAGCAATGACCGATCCCTCCCAAGTTCCATTAGAAATCGTGCCGACCTGATTTATTTTTCCCAGAATTTTGGCATCAAGGGAGCCCTTGGCTGTGATCACTGGAATGTCGCCTGCTTGGTTGCCGACAGTTTTTCCATTCAAAAGGGCGGCGTTGTTGGCAAAAGGAACTGAGCTGAGTTTTTTTCTTGGCGCCATTTCACTGTCAGTCCCGATGCGGATGCCGATATAGAAATTTCCATTGTTGAAATCCAGATCCATGGGAAATTTGTTTGTCGTTCCCAGATTCGCACTGAGCACGCCCTGGAAGATGTATATTTTCTGGGTCTCCTGCCAAAGTTTCGAATCACTGTTGGATGGATATGGGTCAAGTTGCGTCCTATCTTTGTCATAGAGTGTGAAACGCACATCATATTCCCCATCGGCAATCGACTGGGAATTTTTGTCCAGGATGTAGGCGGTGATGTTGAAATTGTTGGTCAGCCCGGCATTGCTTGGCGCAGCACTGACAAAATCAGCCACGGAAAAAACTGCGACAACCGCATTCAGGAATAGGAATATTTTGATTTTGTTTTTTATATTCACCGCGTTTTTGTGATTTGGATTTTTGTCTTAGTTCGTCGCGCCCGTCCAATTGAAAATCTTTTTGAATTCGTTGCTTATCAAAGTGATGATGCTGTCGGCTTTTTTTCCAGAATAGGCGTTGAGTTGTTCCGATTCAGCTTCATTTCCCCAACGATCTTTGGCTTTGACGACATAGGTGTAGCGTGTGTCAAAATCGAATTTTCCAATGATTAGAGCATGGGAAAAGCCCACACCATCTTCCAGTAGAATGTTCGGCGAGCTTCCCGGCTTGGCATAGACCACCTGACTCACTGCCAATTTGTTCGTTCTCCAAGAAATGTAGAGTTTGGCCTGTTTGCCATCTTTGGAAACCAATGATTCTGAGCGGACGTCATAGATTTTGAGCGGCGTGTCTTTCATTTCTCCGCCGGAAGTCGTTTCAAATCCGCCAAAAACCACTTCCCGCATTTGGAAATTTTCACTTCTGGGAACCGATGCCGGAATCGGCAAAGTTTTTGCTTCGTCTTTCAGGGAATTTAAAACGTCACTGACAAAAGCGTTTTCCTGTGATTTTGCTTTTTCAACGGCGGCTTGTTTTTGCTGCTCATCAATCGCCGCTTGTCTGGAATTGCTGATTTTGGAATATGCCAAAAAGCCTCCACCGACAACCAAAAATATTGCCAACAAAACAAGAAAAATTTTCAAAAATCTTTTTTCAAAAACATTTTTTTTCCAAAACAAAATCCACGACTTGAGAAGTGTGTTTTTTTTGTTCGGATCGTAAAATGGTCCACCTGAAAAATCATCGATATTTCCCATCTGTTGAGCCTTTTTTTCTTTTTCCAATTTGTTGCCAAGTGAAAAAAGATATTTATGATTTATACATAAAATTATATCACATTTTCTAATTTTCTAACAATGTTTTTTGGCGTATTTTCACATCAATTTCGACTGTTTAAATGTCTGATTTTTTATGCAAAACAAAAGCCTTGCAAAAACAAATTTGCAAGGCTTTTTGAAGACGAATTTTTTGGAAAAATCTCCTATTTTTTCTCGCTGATGTTTTCTCTGATTTTTTTCAGAATCAAAGCAGCTTCAGCTTGACCGCCAAGTCCGAAAGCCAGTCCGATTGCCAAAGAGATTGCGGAAACAAGCCCGATGAAAATCGTATTGACCAAAGATGTGGCGATGCCGAGTTGGATAAGGGCTGCCAACAGTCCGAAAACGACAATCGCCCATCTGATCATGGTTGCCAGAAGCCCGGCATTCATCACGCCGGCAGCCTTGGTGCTGGAGCGTACAATTGTGTAGACAACGCTTCCCAGCAGAAAAGCGATCGAAAGGATGATGGTGGCCACCAGCACGTTCGGCAAATACAAAATGACACTGTTGAGAAAATCAGTGACCTGCACCAATCCCAAAATATCAGTAGCTGCCATCAAAAACACCAAAGCCAAAAACCACTGCACCAGTTTGCCCAGAAATTCTGAAAAAGTGATGGTAATACCATGCTCTTTCAATTTTTCCCCGACACTGATCCGCTCGATTGCCTGGTCGACGTGCAGCGCCTTGATTATGCGCTCCACAACTTTTCCCAAAATCGAAGCAATGACAAGACCGAACAAAAAAACCAACAACGCCCCCATCAATGTCGGCATGAAAGTGACAAATCTCACCCACAAATCAATCAATGAAGTTGCGATCGCTTGTCCCCATGTTTGGACTGGATTCATATTTTTGTGTTTTTAATTGTTTTTTAGTTGGCAGGATTTGAGGCAGGAATTTCCTGGGTTGCAGCAGGTTGCGGCGCGACAGGAGACACGTTTGTCTGGTCAGCACCTGCTTGCGGAGCTATCGATGGTTGAGCTGCAGGCGTTGGAGCTTGCAAATTGCCTGTTCCATTTTGCACATTGGTGATCATCTTGTTTACTTGGGTTTTCGCCTCATCGCTTCCGTCAGGCAAAATTGTCAGAACTTTTTTGTATTCAGCGATGGCTGCCTCGTTTTTCTTTTCCTTTTCAAAAAGAATTCCCAAGGCCAAATGCACGTTGTATTGCCCATCATCTTGAGCAATGATGCCTTTGTAGATCTGTTCGGCCTGCGCATAGTCATCGCCCTTGGCACGTTCCCTGTAAAGATTGGCCAAAGTGAAGATGTAGTTCACATTGCCTTGTTCGCTGGCGATGGCATTTTTCATGGACTCAATCGCTTTGTCCAAATCTCCCAAAGCTTCGTTGGCGATTGAGATATAATAATATCCGATGGCATAATCTTTCTTTTCATCCACGGATTTTTGGAAAAAGGTGATCGATTCCTGGATCAAAGGTTTTTTCTGGGCTGCGTCAGTCAAAGCGGCAGCTTTGGACACTTTCAACTCACCGAGTTTGATGTAGTAGACAGGATTATGCGGTTCAAGTTCAAGTGCGCGCTTATAATATTGCTCAGCCAAATCAGCAGATTTGTCGACGAACATGGTCGAATTCTCATAGGCCTGCGCCAAGCCTTCAACAGTGAGCACATCATTGGGTTGCAGATCTTTGGCCTTGTTGGAAAGGAAAATGGCATTGTTCAGATATTGCTGGATGGTGACAGTGTTCGGTTTATCCTTGCTTTTCAAAGCCTCATCATTGGCCAAAATCATGTACTCTTGACCGGCCCGGGTGTAATAGCGGGCTTCGTTGGGATACAGATTGATGGCCCTGACCATGAGCCTCACGGAGTCATCCTCGGTGTGTGCACTTGTCGTCACAGCTTTTTTCATGTAGATGTCAGCCACCAGAGCTTTGCCCATGAAGACGAAGACATAGGCCACGCCTCCGCACACCAGCATGAAAATAAATGCCAGTGCCAAGGCATATTTCGGTGAAGCCTTCAAAGAAAGTTTCTTGTAGGCGCCTTCATTGCTGCTTTCAAACTGGATGACAGCCAACGACATGATCAAAATCAAAACTCCGAACATCATTATAGCCCCATCAACCCTCATGATCATGGCGCTGTATAAAAACGTAACTCCGGCTGAAAAAAATCCCAAGGAATACATTTTGTTTTTCTCCTTATCTTTGCAAAGCAGGTAGATTGAAGTTCCCAAATAGCTGAGAACGATCAAGATGAGAACCACTGTTCCCAAAAATCCGATGGTTGGCAGAGTTTCAAAAAACATTCCTGCACCTTGATAGAAACGCAGACTGAAATATTGAGTGTCATTCAAATCCTGCGGTCTGTATTTTGAAAAATCATAGCCATAAGATGCGGCACCTGTTCCGATGAAAAATTTGTCTTTCATGGTGGAGCTGGCCACATCCCAAGACAGTTTGTAAGCAGGACTTATTTCAGCTGGAAGTTTTTGCGCCAAATAGCCATCCCCGCCTCCGATCATGAGCAGCATCAATACTGCCATGAAAGATGCGATGGTGATCCATGACCAACCATGGACAGGTCTCACAATCAAAGCAATAACAAAAATCACAAACAAACTCACACCCACGAGCAAAGCTGGGAAAACACCTGCCAAAAACACGAAAGAATACAGCAGCCAAATCAAGACGATGTCCAAAATCAAGAAAAGTCCAACCAAACTGGTTAGTGTAATTTTCCATTTTTTTGACAAACCTGATTCCAAAAGCTTGTAAATTGCAATGATGAAAAGCGGATAGACAATGCTGAGGAAAATTCCCAAAGAAGTCATTGATCCGAAAAGACTGGCTGGCATGTGACTCAAAAACCATGCTGGCAATTTGGTAGCAAAAAACAAAGCAACGACAGTCCAAATTTCCACCAAGGCGGCACTGGCAATGATGCCGCCAAGAGCAATGATCAAGCGCTTTTTGGTGAAATTGCTCAAAATGAAATAGTAGACCAAGATGCAAGCCAAAACATTCATGAAACCTCGCGATTGATCCCCAAAAAATCCAAAGAAGCTGTGCCAACGATCAACGGAAAAAACCGTGGACAAAAGATAGGCAAAAGCAAAAGCCGCAATGAAATAGTCGAGCGGAGTTTCTTTTATTTTTATTTCCCCTTCCATGACGCTCTTGGTCACCCAACTTATCACAGCAATAAGAACCCAGAAATAAAAATAGACTTGTTTTTCAAAAACAATTCCTTGAAAAGTCGCGTTCAGGAAAAACAATGGCAAGCCAAAAAACAAAGCCGCAAATGACACTGACATCACAGCGTCAAAAAACTTGGTGGCTTTTGATTTTTTTTCTTCAATCACATCATCTTCTGTCACTTTCAAAGGTGCAGCGACATTTTGTTTCTTGTGAAAATCCCAATTGCTATATGACATGGGAGCTTTTCTTTCCGGAGCTTTAAATTCCATAATCTTTATATTTGTTAAAGTTTTATTTAATGTTAAATACCATGCTTGAATTGTAGCGCATTTCGGCAAAAATGACAACACTAAAACAAGCTCGGGAGATTAAGCTTGTTTCATGAGATGTTCTTTGCCAAGCTACCGAAAATTCACATTTCCGCGAATTTTGAATGTTCCATGAGCCGTGATTGGCGCTTGAAATGATGAATAAACTTCAAATGGATATACATAGGAAGTTCCTGCATTGGAAGAAAATGCAGGCGCCCCGACCACTAAATCAAGATTTCCATCACCGGAAAATTCACCCAT
>JAQTLF010000036.1 GCA_028715015.1 Candidatus Moraniibacteriota bacterium
TGTTCCGTCATCCACCGCAACTCCGTCTTTTTTTTCAGGGATTTGTTTGGTGATGTCGAGACTTTTGACTGTGTTGAAAATCGGCATGTGGGCAAGTCCGTCCAAAAAAATTCTTATTTTTTCATAGTTGCCGACCAAAGAAATTTTGGCCGAAGTTGTTTTCACCAAAGATGCAGGAGTTGAAACTGGAACATTCGGATCAACCACCACGGGTGGCGCAACCACGGTGCTGACTCCGCCCATGGAAACATCCGCCAAAGAAACGTTGGCATCGCCAGCCAAATAGTTGATGCTTGCAATGATGCGTTCTTCCACTTTGTTTTCCGGCAGATAATTTTTCACAGACACTTCCCTGTTGCTGCTGTCGGTGAGTTGGTTTCCCAAAGTTTCAATGGCTGCCTGTTTTTCTTGGATAGCTCCGAGTTCGACATTTTTGGCCGCCATGTCAGCTTTGATCTGTTTGATGGTTCCGATTTGCGGCCAAATGAAACCAAAGAAAATGGCAATTGCCATGACCAGCACGATCGGAAAAAAGAAAGTTTTTAGACGCATTTTGTGTGAATCCGCATGTCTTGCTTTTTGCAAGCAAATGTCGGGATGTTGATTATTTAAAAGTTATTCAAAAAATTCGGATTAACTTTTTTTGTATTTCATGGAAACCGTGCAGGCAACGACATTTTCCTTTCTGGCAATGCTGCTGAGGTTCACTTCCGTGAAAAAGTCAGATTTTTTGAAATTCAAAATCTGTTTGGCCACGTCGGCAAAATTGCTTGATTCAAAACTGACATCCACAGTGTCGACATTGTATTTGTAGCTGGAAACAACCACTCCGGCATTCAGATCGGCGCTGAGTTTGTCGAGAACCTTGTTCATTTCAACGCGATTTACTGTTCCGTTTTTGATTTGCAAATTGTTTTTTATTTCAACCAAACGATTCTGCACATCCACGATGTTGGCCAACTTTTTCAACCCCACGGTTTTGTCGTTTTCAGAAGTGACACTGGCTGACAAAGCCGCACTTTTGGCTTCCAAAATCGGAACATAGAATTTCAGTCCCACGAAAGTCAGCACGGTGATTGTCAAAATCACCAAAGAGAAGATGAGTCCTCCGTTCAAATTTTGTGCGGAAATCCTGTTTTTTTCTTCCTGATTTTGATACAAATTTATGGTGGTCATTTTTTTGAGGCACTTGGCCAATTATATTTATTTAAAGACTATTTGCGTTTGTGTTCATCCAAACCGCGCAAGGCCAGACCGATGGCCACAGAAAAAGACGCTCCGAGATTTTCAACCAGATGTTTGGCATTGTCATCAAAAGTGATTCTTCTCCAAGGATTTCCGATGGTTACAGGTTGTCCGAGAGCTCTGGAAAAATATTGCTCGATGCCCTTCATTTTTGCAGTTCCACCTGAAAGGAACATGGCATCGATTTTAGAATTATTGTTTTTTTCCAAATAGGCGCTCAAGATTCTTCGTGATTCTCCCACGATAAGTTCCAAAACAGGCACGATGAAAGATGATTCAGTGGTGTTCAGAAAATCTTTTTCTCCGCATTTGAAAGCCTCGGCTCGCTGCCTGGAAATTTTCATGCTGTCGCTGATGGCGATGGTGATTTCATTTCCTCCAGCATCGATGTTGCGGTTCACTCTGACCACGCCTTTTTCCACCAAAATGATGTTGGTGGCATGAGAACCGATGTCGATGATCAAAAATGTTCCGGAATCTTCTCCGACCAATGAACGCTCAATGGAAAAAGTTTCCAACTCGATGGCGCTGACTTGCAGATTTGTCCCGGCAACCAAACGTCCATAGTGTTCGATGTCTTTTTTGGGAGCAGCCACCAACAGGACTTTTATTTTTTTGCCTCCATCCTTGGTTTGACCCTGCGAGCCTGCCTGCGCGTCGACATATTCGATAATTTCCCAACTCATCGCCACTTCATCCAAAGAACTTGGGATGTATTTGTGAGCTTCGAACTGGATCGCATTGGCAAGTTCGTCTTGAGCCATTTCCGGCAATTCGATGATGGTTATCAACCCGCTGAAACCAGGAATGGAAACGAAAGTCTGGGAGCCATGTTTCAGATTCATTTTTTCAACCAAGCTCTTGAGCGCATCATTCAATTTTTGTTCGTATGAAGCATTGCTGGACGTGACTTGTCCGGTGCTGCTGATCCAATCCAGATCAACAACGCCATAATTTTCCAGATGCGCTTGCTGATCCTTATATGAAAGTTCCACAACCTTAATAGACGATATTCCAAAATCAATACCGATAAAGTGATTTTTATTTCCATTTAAAAATTCAAACATTTTTGTATTTGTATTAAACTAGAGTTGATCTGACTTATATTCATAATAACACATTTTCAAAAATCAAACAATATAAATTGTCTATGTCATTGATCAAAAAAATACATCGCTTTGTTTTGGACACATTTTTTCCCATCCGTTGTCTTTCCTGTCAAAAGGAAGGCATGTGGCTTTGCGAAATTTGCCAAACAAAAATATTGTTGCAGGTCGAACATGTCTGCCCGATCTGCGAAAAAATGATCACGCCCGACGGACGGACCTGTTTGGGATGCAAGAATAAAAAATCTTTGAATGGAATGATTGTCACTTGTTCCTACAAGCAATCGCAAGTGGCCCAGCTGATCCATTTTTTCAAATATCGCTTCATCCATGATCTGCATGTGCCTTTGGGAAAGCTGCTGGTCGCAAAATTGCAAAAAACAGACATTCCTTTGCCGAACATGGTCGTACCAGTGCCGCTTCACCCAAGACGTTTGCGATGGCGAGGTTTCAACCAATCGGCGCTGCTGGCCGAACATCTGGCCAAAAATCTACTGCTTGGTTCAGAGTTGGAATTAAGGCAAGATGTCCTGATCCGCCATCGCCACACCTCGCCTCAAATGCATATCAAAGATTATTGGGCGCGCCAATCCAACATTGCCGGAGCTTTTTCCGTTTTGCCCGATGCCGATGTCAAAAACAAAACCATACTTTTGGTTGATGATGTTGCCACCACCGGCTCAACCATTTTCGAATGTGCCAAAATCCTCAAAATCGCCGGCGCCAAAGAGGTTTTCGCCATCGTCATTGCCAGACAAACAAAGGGCTGATGCGCTTTATTTTTTAAGCTTATAATGCTAAAATTCGTTCATACATAAACAATCAAAAATATGGCCATCACATTCATACCGCCAGAAAGCACGTCTTCAACCTATGCCAAAGAACTTTTTGAGCGTGTCCAGAATTTGAAAAAATTGGACAGCACAAGTGATTGGTCAAAAACAAAATTGGAAGATGCCGCCTATCGCGAACTTCGCAACAGCCACCGGGAACTTTTTGAAAATCCACAACAATGGCTAATTGCCATAATGAAAAAATACAGGCACTCCGAAGAACAAGAAACGCCCAAGAAAGAAATCGACAAGGAAATTGCTCCAGAAAAAAGAAGACCTTTCATGCCGGGCTATCATCCAGAAGTGCGTTTGAATCGCCATGATCGTGATGATGACGAACCAACGGAATTTGAAATAAAAGAAGCTACAAAAATTTCACCTGCCCAGAATATCATTACAGAAGATGACAAACCTGAAAAAGTTGAAAATGAAAAAACTTCACCAATCCAAGAAGGTCGCGTGCATGTTGCCTGCACCACAAAAGCAGATCGCTTCAAAAAGTTGGAAGAAGAAGCCAAGGCAATCATAGCTGAAAGAAAAATGCCGCGTTAAGAAAACTGTTCTTATTTTTTGTTTTGCTTGTTTTCCCTGCCTGCCGTCGGGCAGGTTTTGAGGCCTCCGCAGCGACTATCTCTTTTTCATTCATTGACCACGCCCGCTTCCACCAAAGCCGCAAAATGCTGCGGTTTTTTTCTTTTCAAATATTCAATAGCTTCTTTCTGCTCAAGTAAAAATGGAACATTTTCTTTTTCATCCAAAACGCAAAATGACACATAGCCAAAATTTGATATATCTTTTTCAAAATCAGATTCGGGCGCAACATTAAAAATTTGTCTTATTTTTTCTTCACCTGAGATATTATAATACTGCGCATCAGCACACTGAGAGGCAGAATTGGCCACAATTGGAATTCTAAGTTCCCAAACTTCACCAATTTTTCTCAGCCAAATATCATTTTTAGTGAGAGCATACTGCTCAGTATCAAAATATGTAATTTTGTTCATATTTTCAATTATAGACTTATGACTTCCAGCTTTATTTTCTTACATCCTCTGGCCAAAATTTCTCTTTGCAGTATAATCTTCTTCATATTCGTCAACCGGCGTTACGTGATATTTGATGATGGTCAGTTTTGAGCCGGCATACACGTCGCTGCCATCGGTTTGTTCAATCATGTTGCGGACATTTTTTTCATACATTTTTCCCCTGGATTCGACTGTGAAAATGTCGAAATATTCAATCGATTCTTTCATGCCATAATCACCAGCCACATTGAGATTGATTTCTTTTTCTTCGCTGCCAAGATCATCAATCACGATCTTTATTTTTTCATCGTCAAAAATCGCAGTTATTTTTCCATCACCTTTTCCATCACCCAAGGAATTTTTGGTAAGTTCCACCAAATAATTTCCAATGGCATATAGTTTACCTGGCGAAGCGATCGTTTTTGATTGCTTGGAAATTTCCTTCCACCAAGTTGGAACAATTGTTGAAATCGAACTTGCCTGCGCCGCCTTGATTTTCAAGCTCCTTTCAAAATTCAGATCAGTCATAGCATTTATTATAAAAAAATTATAGAGTCACAATTTCCAGTTCAATCTTCTCACCATAAAACAATTCCGCCAACTGCTGCACATGCGGAGATTTCTCAGTCGTCAAAAATATCCTGCTTTTTTCTTTTTTCAATCCATCTTCAATTTCACCGTGTCTGTCCAAGTAATCCTTCAATTTTTCAGCGACAATTTTTCCTTGTAAAACAATCTTCACATCCCCAGGAATATATTTGCGAAAAATATCTTCGATTATCGCATAATGGGTGCAGCCAAGAATGACAGCTTCTATATCTTTATTTTTTATAAAAAGATCTTCCGCATATTTTTTCACGACACTTTCAAGATCATCGAATTCACCTGATTCGATAATTGGAACCAGCAGTGGACAAGCTTGTTGAAATATCTCAGCAGTCGGATTGAATTTTGAAATTTCAATCGGATATGCATCCGAAGACACAGTTGCCTCGGTAGCAAATATTCCAATATTTTTAAATTTCCCCATTTCTTCTGATGTTGGGATGATGATTCCAAGAACATTTTTATCCGGATGAAATTTCGGAAGATATTCCTGCTGTATCCTTCGAAGCGCCATTGAAGAAGAAGTGTTGCAGGCCAGAATTATCAATTTTGCTCCTCGTGAAAACAACTCTTCCACACCTTCGCAGGTATATTTATAAATGACTTCTTGAGACAGTGATCCATATGGCGTGCGCGCATTGTCACCCAGATAAACATATGAATAATCCGGCAGCGTTTTCACCACCTCCTTCAGGACAGTCAGCCCACCAAATCCTGAATCAAAAAATCCGATCATAATTATTTCAATTGTTTTTCAATTTCAATAACTTTCGAAAGGGGTATTTCATGAAACTTAACTGCCAATCCATCTCCGAGATCAAGAACATATTCAGTATTGATTTCTTTTTTGTCTATTTTAAATTCAACATTCGGATATTTCCTGACAAATTCCTCAAGACTGCTATCAACAACAAATTCCGCATGTTCAAATCCCTCTGGAAAAAATTTATGATCAGATGGTGCAGGAAGCTCCAGATACCTTATATTCATATTCTTATAAGTCATAGGTGAATTCAATTGGAATACAGCAATCGGCCTATTTTTTATCAGATTTTCAGAGATCAGTTCACCCTTTTGCAAAAACTCTTTTTTAAATTCTTCATATCTTTCCAATGTTTCAACGCGATAAGCAATATGATCGAGATAAAAACCTGACACATCAATTTTGATGTCCACAAGTTTTCCAAAAATATCATCAAGAAATTTTTCGCAATTTTGAATGTTGTATTTCATGATTTAAAATTAAAAACTTTCATATGTTAATTCCTCGCCCCCGAACGAATTCTTGATCACATCAACGACTTTTCCAAAAACTTGGAAATTCCGCTTCATGATGATCGGACGATATTGCGGATCGGGCGACATCGGAGAGAGAATCACAGCATTGGCAGAAAAGTTGATCTGCTTGATCAAGGCCATGCCGTCCACAATGGCCACCACTTTATCTTTCTGCCGGATGTCAGTTGTCATCTCAGTCAACACCAAATCGCCGGTTTCAATTCCGGCATCCACCATCGAATCTCCCATGGCGCGAAAAATCACAACTTTCTCGCTGTCGTGACCTTTGATGAAATCACGATCAAGCGTGATGAATTCATCATAAGATTGCTCGGCAAAAACATTCATATTGTCGCAACCAGCAGCACTGACCACCGGCAAAGTCACAGTTTCCTGCATCAAATCATTATACCCAGCCAAACGGATTCCCCGGCTTTGATGATGCGAACGCACGATGAGACCTTTCTTTTCCAGGCTTTCCAAATATTGAGTCACCGTCCTTAAAGAAGAAACGCCCAAAAATCTTGCCAATTCGGCAATTGTCGGCGAAAGAGCGCTTTTTTCCAAGCAATCGCAAATATGATCAAAGACTCGTTTTTGTTTTGGAGTTAAAGTTTTTGAATTTCTGTTCGACATTTTCCCATTATACATTTTTTCCGTTTGTGTAACAATGCTTGAGTTGTGCACACAATATACACACATTTTCAAAATAAAAATGCCTCAAACAAGGCATTTTTATCGTTTCAGCACACTTATGCACCACACATGTGCATAACTTTGATACACAATATACACAATGGCAATAATTTCTAATTTCTAATGTCTAATGTCTAATGTTGTGGAAGCGTTTTTAATTAAGTTATGACTTACGCATTTGTCCGAGCCAAACATCAGGTGAGGTCAGCCCAAAGATTATTTTTGTTTCATAAAAACCCGCTTATGATGAACTTTGATGTTTGGTCGAGGGCAAATGCGTAAGTCCTATAAGTTTTCAAATCCCAATTTCCAATTTTCAATACTATGGAGACACCTTATTTTTTGGCTACCAGGAAAATTTCAAGGCTGACAATGTCGTTGACCAGATGCATGCCGAGTTTTTCAAAGAATTTTTCACTGCCATAGCGCACATTCCAAAGCGTACGATCAAAATCAAAATGTGTCTGCCCATTGAGAACTCCATCCCCCATCGGAACAATCATAGCAGAAATTCCAAACGGTTTGGTGACATCTTTGATGGTGAGCTTTCCGTTCAATTTGTAGTTTGGAACTCCACCCAAAGCATCTTTGATCAAATCTGCCTGATCAAACTCAAAGAAAGCTTCAGGATATTGCTCAACATCGAAAAAGTCTGATGATTTCAAATGCGATTCCAAAACGCCTCGCCACATGTCGTCAGTCAGATCCTCATCCTTGATGGTTGTCATGTCCAGCACGATCTTGCCGCTGACAACTTTTGCATTTTTCACCACCACATTTCCTGATTTCACAGCGATTTTTCCTTTGTGGGCATATTTGGCATTTCTGCCTGACCAGCCGACAATGCTGTTTTCCTTGTCCAAAATGTATTCGCCATCAACAACAGCCAGTGCCGCAACACTTTCGCCATTTTCAAGCGGAAATCCCGCCTGTTCCCATTTTTCAAGTCCGCCAGGAAATTCATATACATCCGCAAAACCAGCCCTTACCAGCTTGTTGCCAGCGTCGGCCACGGCCAATGAGCTTTCTTTTTCATTATAAACAACGATTGTTTTGTCTTTGGGCACATCCAATTTTTCCAAATATGTCAAAAAGGCGACTTCATACACAGGCGCATTCACCGATCCCGCAATATGCTTTTCAGCAAAATATTCAGGATTCATAACATCCACCAACAAAAAATCTTTTTTTGCGTCCAGCCAACCCTTAAGCTCCGAAGCTGCAATTTTTTTAGTTTCCATATGATTGTTTTTAAGACTTATAATATCCGAAACCCGCACATCTTGTTTCGGTCTTTTCAATTA
>JAQTLF010000037.1 GCA_028715015.1 Candidatus Moraniibacteriota bacterium
AAAATAACATCAATCGGAGTTCCATCCGGCAAATATGGCATGTCTTCCACGGGAGCGATACGTGAGATCACACCCTTGTTTCCATGTCGTCCAGCCAACTTGTCTCCAACAGAAACTTTGCGAAGCTGCGCCACTGAAACTTGGATCTGTTTGATCACACCAGTTGAAAGTTTGTCACCTTGTTCTCGCGACAAAATTTTGATGTCCACAACTTTTCCATGTTCTCCATGAGGAAGATACAATGATGAATCTTTAACATCTTTTGATTTTTCACCAAAGATAGCTCTGAGCAATCTTTCTTCCGGAGTCAGATCTCCTTCTCCCTTCGGTGTGATTTTTCCACAAAGAATATCTCCTGAAGAAACTTCAGCTCCGATGCGGATGATTCCTGTTTCGTCCAAGTTCTTGAGTCTTTCTTCGCCGATGTTTGGGATATCGCGAGTCACGACTTCAGGCCCAAGCTTTGTGTCGCGCACGTCGATTGAAAAATCTTCGATATGGATCGAACTGTACCAATCTTCTTTCAAAAGTCTTTCTGAAAGGATGATGGCATCTTCAAAGTTGTATCCGTCCCATGGAATGAAGGCGACCAATGGATTTTGTCCAAGAGCCAATTCTCCATTTTCAGTAGCAGCACCATCAGCCAACAAATCACCTTTCTTGACCATCTGTCCTTTTTCCACACGTGGAAGTTGACTCATGGAAGTGAAAGCATTTGATTTGGCAAAACTTTGCAATCTATATTCGCGTTTGAAATTGTCTTTTTTGGCTCCGATCGGTGCATTTTCCTTGACTGTAATGTGCGCACCATCAACTTCAACCACTTCTCCATCAGTCAAAGCCAACACGACCTGTCCTGAATCAGCAGCGGCTTTGTCTTCAATACCGGTTCCCACAAAAGGAGCTTGCGGCACGATGCAAGGCACAGCTTGTCGTTGCATGTTTGAACCCATGAGTGCTCGGTTGGCATCGTCATGTTCCAAAAATGGAATCAGCGAAGTTGCCACTGAAATGCATTGCTTGGCAGAAACATCCATATAATCAAGTTTGTCTGTTTCAATCATTTCAGGATGTCCTTTGACGCGGGCTTCCACCAACTTGTCAACGATGTTGCGGTTTTCATCAGTATTAACACGCGCATGTGTGATCACACAGCGGTCTTCAACAGTCGCGTTGACATATTCGATCTCATCAGAAATGTACGGTTTGATTTGGATTGTCTTGGCAGGAGTCTTGGCAATTTTTTTGGCCAATTCTTCGCTGATCAATTCTCCAACTTTTCCGCCAGCCACATCTTCGTTCAAAACCCTGTTTGTCAAAGCTTCAACTGTGTTGGGAACTTCTTTGTACAATTTAATATAAGGTGTTTCCAAAAATCCGAAATCATTGATGCGGGCATATGTCGCCATGTGTCCCACCAAACCGATGTTCGGACCTTCAGGAGTTTCAATCGGACAAATTCTTCCATAATGTGAATGATGCACATCTCGAACTTCGAAACCTGCGCGTTCACGAGTAAGTCCGCCTGGCCCCATGGCTGAAAGACGACGTTTGTGTTCAAGCTCAGCCAAAGGATTGACCTGATCCATGAATTGGGAAAGTTGTGAACTTGAGAAAAATTCTTTGATCGCAGCAGCCACCGGACGTGAGTTGATCAATTGTCCAGGCACCACTGTTTCAATATCGCAAGTACTCATGCGGTCTTTGATGTTGCGAGCCATGCGAGCCATACCGATGCGAAGTTTGTTTTGCACCAATTCGCCCACACCTCTCACGCGTCTGTTTCCAAGATGATCGATATCATCAGCAATCGCATGCGGATCATTGTTAAGACGCATGATCTCTTTGATGATCAAAAGCAGATCTTCCACCAACAAAATTCTGTTTTCCTCGGTGTCTTCACGATCAATCATCAATCGCTGGTTCAAGCGGTAACGTCCGACTGATCCAAAATCATATTTTTCAAAGTTGAAGAACATTCCATTGACCAATTGTTTGGCGTTTTCAGCAGTTGCCAAATCTCCCGGTCTGATTCTTTTGTAGATTTCTTTGTATCCTTCAGCTTGGCTCTTGGTGATGTCTTTGGCCAAAGATTCTTCAATGAATTTGACTTCGCCATTGTCAAAGCCTTCAAAAGCTTTCAGAATTTCTTCGTTTTTCTCCATGCCAAAAGCTCTCAGCAAGGCAGTTACTGGGATTTTTCGTTTGCGGTCGATGCGGACATTCAAAACACCTGTCAAATCAGTGTCGATTTCAATCCAAGCTCCGCGATTAGGAATCAATTTCGCTCCAAAAAGTTTTTTACCTTTGGAATATTCCATGGTGAAGAAAACTCCCGAAGATCGGATAAGTTGGGAAACAACCACACGCTCCACACCATTAATGATGAATGTTCCGCGAGGTGTCATCACTGGAAAATCTCCAAGATAAATCTCTTGTTCTTTGATTTCACCAGTTTTTTTGATGGTCAAACGCGCCTTAGCTCTAAGAGGCGCTTCATATGACACATTCTTGTTTTTGGCTGTAAGCTCGTCAGTCTTGGGTTCGTCAAGATAATAGTCAGTAAGGGAAAGTTCCAAGTCCTTGCCCGTGAAATCACTTATAGGATTAATTTCGTCGAACAATTCACGAAGACCTCTGTCCAAAAACCACTGATAGGCATCGATCTGACCTTCAATAAGGTTAGGCAACGACACCATTAATTGTTTTTTGAAAAACTTTCTTCGAGACAGCGATGAAGTCGCACCAATCGACTCCTTCACTTTTAAGGCTTTCTTTTCTTTGACCATAAAAACAACCCTCACCAGTTCTCTCCTAGTGTTGGATCTGTGTCCGGACACGAAGAGCTCAGCAGCGAGTTTAAATTAAGGCTATTAAATGTGTTTTTTGATTGTCATTCCCCATTGTGACAACAAATAGTATTGTCCAGCATTTTGCTGGCTAAAAATGAATCAAACGGAACATTTCGTGTTCCAATTTGACAAAAAAGATTGTGCACTGTTTTCACCCAAAAACAATGCAAAAAATAGAAGTTCTTTCCTAAAGCTAGAATGTATAAACAAACTAACATAGATGCCAAAAACTGTCAAGAGAAATTTTTTAGAAATTTTTTAGCCGTTTTTAGCTTTTTAGCATTTCAGTTACCTGAATTGACAATATAAACCAATTATTATATTTTTACGCTAACTACGGAGAGGTAGTAATAGTATTTATGCGCAAGTCGATAGCTGTCGTCAGCTCGCATCGTGAGATGATGGGTCAACAATACCCTTAGCGAGCACAATTCCATTCTCTTGTTGCCAGCGAATAATGTCGGGGACTCTAGAGAAACTGCCGAAAAATCGGCAGGTTAAGGAATGACTTCAAGCAGATAGGCCACTGCCCAATGCCGTAACTATTGCGGCAACTTACAAAACCACCTCTCCGTGGTTTTTTCTTTAACAAAAATTTAAAATTTTTTATTGTTATACCAGATTCGGACGACCGCATGGTTTTGGTATAATGTAATTTGCTTGTGTTTATACAGCAAAAGCCTGCACCGTCAAAAACGGAGCAGGCTTTTTCAATTCGCATTTCGTATTTTTGCTACATGTTGTATGCTACATGCTATATGAAGCTTATTTTTTCTTTTTCCCTTTACCCCTCCCGTGGCTTGCCAGCACTCCGGCGACTGCGCCGAGGGCCATGCCGATGCCGGCGGAAATGGCAGCAACTTTTTCAGGATTCTTTTTCACATAGGCCTCAACTTTTTTGGAAGTTGCATCCATCTGCTTTTTGATTTTTTCATATTCTTTCATGGCTCTCACTTCCAGCGCTTTGGCTTCAGCTGGTGAAATGTTCATTTCTTTTTTTAGCTTGTTATAGCCAATTTTTGCCATAGCCTTAAGTTCAGCTCCTTTAGCTTTTGCAACTTTCACATTTTTTCGCACAACTCTCTTCACTTTTTTTGTGTTCATTTTTTTGTTATTTATAAATTATATTTATGACTTACGCGTTTGTCCGAGCCAAACATCAGGTGAGGTCAGCCCAAAGATTATTTTTGTTTCATAAAAATACGTGTATGATGAACTTTGATGTTTGGTCGAGGGCAAATGCGTAAGTTCTAATTTTTTTATATATTTGTAAATTGGTAATTGATTTGTAATTTCGTAGGGCTACTTATTATTGGCCACCAAATTCCCAATCAAGATTGCCAGCACGCCGACTGTCATGTAGCCAAGGCCTGGCAAAATAGGGCTCAGGATTGAATTGAAATACACAGAAACTCCGATCAATAGATACAATAGTCCAAGCACCATCAAAATTGAACCGACTGTTTTGCGCTTCAACATTTTGATCCAAGCTTGGATTTTTTGCGAAACATTGTCAGAGAGTTGTTCCATGACATTTCCCACGAAACCCTGGACCAAATTTTTCCAATCATTTTGTTTTGTTTTTTTTGTCGGCATTTTTATTAAAATTATTCAATTAAAAAAAGAAAAAGACGGGTTTTTACACCCGTCTTTTATTACTCTATAAGTATAGCATTAATTTCACCAAAAGTCAAACTCTGACAGTTTTAGCTTCTGAAGCCTTGGCTTTTTAGAAAAGTGTGCCTCGCAAAAGCTGGCAAGCTAACGCCTAAGAAGCTGGCAACGCCCAACGTTCCACCCGCTAGCCACTGTTCTAACAATTCTAGCACTGGTCACTCCGGAAGTTTTGGAAATTTTGGTGGTCACTTTTTCAACATCTTCTTTTTTCACTTTGCATTTTTTGAGCAACGCGTCGATGTTTGGCAGAAGCTGCTCACTCAAAGTGTATTCATCGCTCCACGAAACCTCACCGACAATCTTGCGACCATCCTTGAGTGTCAGCTTTATGTCATTAATGTTGAGAGATATTATTAGATTCATAACAAAATAATTATTTTATTACAAGAAACAAACCTCAAGATACAAACAACAAACAAAAATCCAAATGACAAAATCCAAATTTCCAATAAATGACTCAAGTCAAAATGTTCAAAAAACTTTTATGATTTGAGATTTTAGATTTTGTTTGACATTGGAAATTGAGATTTGAGATTTTTTGGTTATTGTTTCTTGTATCTTGGTTATTATTTCTGCACTTTGTTCCATGCTATTCCCCATGGATCCGTCTTTCTGCCTGGGGCGATTTCATCATGACCGAGAATATATTTGATGGGATTTTTTTTCTTGAGAGTTGCGATCAAAGAATTGAGCGCGGCATATTGCTGATCGGTGAATTTTGAATCCTGCGAATTGATGATTTCGATTCCGATCGACGCCCTGTTCACATCGGTCGTGCCATCGGGCAATTTGCTGACTCCGGCATGCCAAGCTATGTTGTTGTCTGAAACCAATTGATGGATAACGCCGCTGCGATCGATTGCATAGTGAGGAGCCACACCCGCATCTTTCCATTCCTGCAGGACTTTGTCAAAATCAAAAACGTCTCCTCCGAGATTGTTGTATGAAGTGTGCACGATGATCGCCTTGATTGTTCTGCCTGATGATTTTTGAAAACCCCAAGAAACCAGCTCGCTGACAATTTTTCCTGCGTCAGCGTTGTTGGAATTTTTGGAATTGTCGGTTGTTTGTTGTTTGTCAGTTGCAATCTTGTCAGGATTGTCCTTGGCAGGTTGACCGGTTGCTGATGACTGTTTATTCGTTGCCAAAGGCTGTTCTGTCGACGATGCAGCTTTGCCATCGGTCGCATTTCCGTCTTGCTTGTCAGCGCCCAATTCATTTGCAACAGCAATTTCCTGAGCTTCTTGGGACTCGGCTTTTTTTTCTTCACCGCTTTCAGCCACAATGACATTGACTGTTTTTTTTGATTGGCCGATTTGGCGCAAAGCAAAAAAAGTGCTTGCAGCCAAAACCAATCCCAACAAAAATAGTATGCTTATTTTCTTTTTTTCCATGTTTTTACACTAGCATACTGCCAGCATTGTTGACAAATAAGAATAATTATATTATTATGATTTGAATTAGTTGTTCCTTTTTTATATTCAATCCAAGGGAGGTTGCCATGAAAGAACTTAAGCCCATGCAACAGCATGATGGGACGCCACTTAGTCCTCAAAGTCGCAAGGAAATTGATGAACTTTGGGAGATGCTCAAAGCAAAACCTCCCTGCAAAGAACCTCCTTCCAGGGCTCAACTCCTGGATTGGTAACCCAGCAACAAAAAAAGCCATTGCGATCATGATCGCAATGGCTTTTACATTTTTTTGGATTTTCTTTTCAGTGTCCATTGCCAGGTGCTGTTTGCGGCATGGCCCAAAGCTTGAACATGGGATCAGTTGGCGGCGGCATGGCGATGCTGAAAGAATTGTTTGCCGCACTTGCATTGGGATCGGTTGATGGCACATATTCGATGCGTTGTTCAATTCTGGCAGGATCAGCCTTGCTGGCTTTGTCAGCAGAAATTTTCTTGCCTGAATTTTTTTTGTAATAGGTGACCACAGCTGTCATGCTAGAATTGTTTTGTTGGCTTGGATCATTTTGTTTGTAGGTGTCATAGGCAATGAAATTTTCATTCGGTTTGTCTGCCAAAATCTGGGTCATGTAATCATGCCAGATCGGCGCTGCCACAAACACGCCGTCAGCTCCGTCTTTCATGGGACGATTGTCGTTGTTGCCTGCCCAAACGCCCACTGCGATCGATGGTGTGTAACCAACCGTCCAAGCATCGCGAAATTGAGAAGTTGTGCCAGTCTTGGCCGCCACTGTTTTTCCATCCAGGATCAATGGGCTTTTGGGACCAA
>JAQTLF010000038.1 GCA_028715015.1 Candidatus Moraniibacteriota bacterium
TAAGCATTAAGACAAATATACATGGACGAAGAAAATAAAGTTGAACAAACAAAAACAGAAGAAACAAAGGTTGTTGAAAAAACTGAGGACAAAAAAAGTTTTGGCAGTCTGCTTAAAGACAAGTTCCAAGCTTGCAGGGCAGGGGAATGCAAGTGTGGCAAGAAAAAATGGTTGATCGGTGCGATAATTGTGTTGGTGATTGCAGTTGCCGGGTCTTATCTTTATAAGATCAAGAAGACCGACATCGGAGTTGAAGGCGCAAGATCAAAAGTGCAGCAATTTATCAAAGACAATACTCCACAAGGAGGAGCTGGAATCACAATCAAAGATGTTACCAAGGATTCAGGTTTGTACAAGGTGACAATCGATGCCAACAAACAGGAAATCGTGGCCTATGTCACAACTGACGGTAGCAAATTTTTTCCACAAGCCATTGATTTGAACACGAAGGCTGCCGCACCTGCTGATGACAGCGCAGCTGCTCCGGAAAAAACTGAAGCTGAAAACAAAACAGATGTGCCGACAGTCGATTTGTTCGTGATGAGCTATTGCCCATATGGACTTCAAATGGAAAAAGGACTTTTGCCAGCTGTTGAAGCTTTGGGAAACAAGATCAAATTCAATTTGAAATTCGTGAGTTACACTCTTCATGGTCCAAAAGAAGTTGCTGAAAATCTGAATCAATATTGCATCGAAAAAACTCAACCAACAAAGTTGGACAACTATCTGAAATGTTTCTGGAAGGACAGCAAGGGATCAAGCGATGCTTGCATGAAAACTGTGGGAATCAATACTGCCCAAGTCACTTCTTGCGTGGCTGATGCTACAAAGCAGTTCAATCCTACTGAAAAAGCATTCGACATCAACAAAGATGAGAATGTCAAATTCGGAGTCCAAGGTTCTCCAACATTGGTGGTCAATGGAACAACCGTGGCATCTGGTCGCGACAGCGCCAGTGTCCTTAAAGCAATCTGCTCAGGATTCACAACCCAACCCAAGGAATGCCAGGCAAAATTGTCAGCCACATCTCCTTCAGCCGGTTTTGATGATCAGGCAGCAGCAGCTGCCGGAGGAAGTGCTCCAGCCGCATCTTGCGCAACTCCACAAAACTAAAAGAAAAGATTTTCAAAAAGAGAAGCCATATGGCTTCTCTTTTTTTGTGAAAAAGAAAGAAATGCATATTGAATTTGGTATTAAAGCGTACGGTTTAAAAAAGTTCTTTCTATTTCCCAATGTGAGGAGGTGTTTGTCATGCTAGATGTGTTCAGGATGCCCAAGCAAGTCGTCATTCTCAATGATGTGACTTTTTGGCCGATCGTTTCGGAGATGCCCACTCTTTGTGTTTTTGGCACTCTTTGGTGCGAGGACACGAAGCGTATTTTGACAAAGGCCTTGCCTGACATTCTGGAAAAATATGGGGAAAGTGTCAGGTTTTGCTTCGTTATCATGCAATGCTTGCAGGAAGACAACATTTTGTGTCCTGTAATAAAAAAGGAATTTGGAATAACCAGATACCCTTCGATTGCAGGTTTTGTTGATGGCAAAATCGTGCATCCCGGGATTGTTATTTCAGAAGGCAATGTCGAATCGCAGCTGCAGGATTTGGAAGCTGTTTGCAGACTCGTTCTGGGATGACGCTTCGAATTTGTGAATTTATGGATTGCAACCGCAGTCCATTTTTTTGTGTTGAAAAAGATTGTGATGTGTTGTATAGTGCATAGAACCTGCAAGGCGGGAATTTATTGTGATATTTGGGCGTAGTAATGTTTGTACCTCAAAAAGGGAAGTTTTTTGCGTTTTGGGTATTAATTTTGAATTTCCAATTTTGAATTTTGAATCAAATCCGAATGTTTAAATATTTAATTTTGAAACATTAAAAATTCAATCGAAATTCATAATTCTAAATTTATTATATTTATATGGAAAATAAAATAATCATCAAAGGTGCCCGGGAGCACAATTTGAAAAATATTGATCTGGAATTGCCCAGGGACAAGTTCATCGTGTTCACTGGTCTTTCTGGCAGTGGGAAATCCACTTTGGCTTTCGACACCATTTTTGCTGAAGGACAAAGAAGATATTTGGAAAGTCTGTCGAGCTATGCCCGCCAGTTTCTGGGGCAAATGGATAAACCTGACGTGGACTATATTGAAGGTCTTTCGCCGGCCATTTCCATCGATCAAAAATCAACTTCGCACAATCCGCGTTCAACTGTGGGAACTGTTACTGAAATCCATGATTATCTCAGGCTTTTGTATGCCAAAATCGGCATCCCGCATTGTCCTGAATGCGGACGTGAAATTTCAAAACTCTCCACTGACGAAATTGTGGATCGAATTTTGACGATGGCTCCGTCGCAACCTCACCCCGACCCTCTCCTTAAAAAGGAGAGGGAGAAGCATGGAAACGCGATTACGCGCAACAATACTATTGAAATTCTTTCGCCGATCGTGAGGGAAAGAAAAGGTGAATATTTGGCGATGCTGGATGATATGTGGAAAAGGGGATTTTCCGAGGCGATTGTGGATGGCGAATTGCAAAAGTTGGAAAATTTCAAAGATGCCAATCTTGCCCGCTATAAAAAACATAGCATCGATATTATTGTCGACAGGGTTGAAATAAGCGATGAAAATCTGAGCCGTATTTTTGAAGCTGTGGAAAGGGCGCTCAAGATGTCGCAAGGACTTGTCAAAGTAAGATGCAAAAATCAGGCAATCATCCAATCATCCAAACATGCAAACAAAAAAAATGCTGACAATTGTGATGTTGAACAGATTTTCAATCAGAAACTCTCGTGTCCCATCCATGACATTGAATTTCCTGAGATGGAACCGCGTTTGTTTTCTTTCAATTCTCCCTATGGCGCTTGCGCAGCTTGCGAGGGGCTGGGACTCAAAAAAGAAATTGATCCAGACCGCATGATTCCTGACAAAAACAAGACCATCGCCGAAGGTGGCTTGATGCCTTGGAGCTATAAACCCAACAACTATATCGGCAGCGTTTTGAAAGCGGTCACTCAGTTTTATCACATTCCTGACAACAAACGTCTTCGTGATCTCACCAAAAACCAGTTGGATTTGTTGCTGCATGGTCACAGCGACGAAGATGTTATCAGGGTGAAATTTTTTGCCCGTGGCGGAGGCGGACATTTCAATGTGCGTTGGAAAGGTGTGATTGCCTGGCTGGAAGAACGTTATCGCACCACAACATCTGACGGCGTGCGTGAAGACATTGAAAAATATATGTCCCAAAAGGCTTGTAGTACTTGCAAAGGTTCTCGCTACAAAAGCGAGGTGTTGCTGGTGACTGTCGGCACCAAAAACATCCATGAAACCTCAGCCCAAAGCATCCGCGAATGCGTGGAATTTTTTGAAAATTTGAAATTGACACATCGCGAGGAATTGATTGCTGGCAGAATTCTCAAAGAGATCGTGGCACGTTTGGTGTTTTTGAACAATGTCGGTTTGGACTATCTGACCTTGGGCAGAGCAGCCTATTCCTTGTCAGGGGGCGAATCACAAAGAATCAGGCTGGCTTCACAAATCGGTTCGCAATTGGTGGGAGTTTTGTATATTTTGGATGAGCCATCAATCGGTCTGCACGCCCGTGACAACACCAAGCTCATTGAAACACTCAGACATTTGCAACAGATCGGCAATACTTTGATTGTCATTGAGCATGATGAAGAAATGATGCGCACCGCTGATTGGTTGGTTGATGTCGGTCCGCGCGCAGGAAAACATGGTGGAGAAATTGTGGCTCAAGGAATTCCTGAGGATGTCATCAACAATCCTAAATCTTTGACCGGGCAATATTTGCGAGGAGAGCTTAGGATCGAAGTTCCTAAAGTCAGAAGAAATGTGAACAAGAAAAAAACGATCATCGTGCGAGGAGCAACTGAACACAACCTCAAAAACATCACAGCAGAATTTCCGCTGCGGGTTTTTACTTGCGTGACTGGTGTTTCCGGCAGTGGAAAATCAACATTGGTTGAAGACACTTTATATAAAGCCTTGGCCAACAAATTGCATCGCGCCTTGGATGTGCCAGCCAAGCATCAGGAAATAATCGGCATTGAGAACATCAATAAAGTGATCATGATCGACCAATCTCCAATTGGACGCACCCCGCGCTCAAATCCCGCCACCTACACAGGACTTTTCACTCACATTCGCGAACTTTTTGCCAAAACAAAAGATGCCAAACTGCGAGGTTATGGTCCAGGCAGATTCTCATTCAATATGGCTGGCGGACGCTGCGACAATTGCAGCGGGGAAGGCTATTTGAAAATTGAAATGCAATTCATGCCTGATGTGTATTTGCCTTGCGATGTTTGCGGGGGCAAGCGCTATAACAGCGAAACTTTGCAAGTGAAATTCAAAGACAAGAACATTGCCGAAGTTTTGGCCATGACAGTTTCAGAGGGTGCGGAATTTTTTTCTTCACTTTCCAAAATCCATGAACCTTTGAAAGTTTTGGAAGATGTTGGCTTGGGCTATATCGAACTTGGACAAAGCGCCACCACGCTTTCAGGCGGTGAAGCCCAGCGCATCAAACTGGCCAGTGAACTTTCACGTCGCGCCACCGGAGACACTTTGTATATTTTGGATGAGCCCACAACCGGACTTCATTTTGATGACATCAAAAAATTGTTGGAAGTTTTGAATCGTCTGGTCAATGCTGGCAACACGGTGGTTGTCATTGAACACAACATGGACGTGATCAAAACTGCCGATTGGATCATCGACATGGGACCTGAAGGCGGAGATGGCGGAGGAAAAATCGTGGTCACCGGACCGCCAGAAGAAGTCATCAAATATCATCAGGAAAGTTATACTGCCAAATATCTGCGGCAGGTTTTGAAACCGAAAAGTATCGGATAGTATTGTGTATTTTGTAGGATGTATAATGTATAAATTATTTAGAAAATAAAAAAAGCCGGCACGCACGTGGGCGTATCGGCTTGTATGGGTATAATTAAGACCCCTTATTGATTTTTAACGAAACAATGGTGTTGATTGCGGTTGTTCCAATGAGTATCGTGACAAAATATAATATTATAATACACACTGCCAATTTGGGATTCAGAATTAATAATGACCCTATGTTTTTCATCCAAGACCATAAAGCAAAAATCGTGAAGTAACTCATGGTTTGGAGCATTACCCATGGAATCATAAGAAAACGACTAGGATTTCTTTCAAATGTTTTGAGGCCGATGTATCCAATTACCGAATTGATGATAATAGCTACAACAGCTGCCAGTAAACAAGATAACAAGATGCTCATGTGCTGCCTCCTTTGCCCTTTGCGGGTCTTTGGTTGTGGTATATTGGTGATGATAGGTACGATGTTATATTATACTCCTAATTTATGAATTTGTCCAGTATAAAATTAAAAGTGGCTAGTTTGCCTCAAAATCCTGGAGTGTATTTTTTCTTGGGCGAAGCCCAATCCGCCTTGGGCGGACGTGCCAAAAACAGACAAATTTTATATATCGGCAAGGCGACAAATTTGAGAAGCAGGGTGCAGTCATATTTTCGGGCGGAGATCGTGGCCGGGCGGAGCGAGTGGATTTCGAAAATGATTTCATTGGTGGAGGATATTGATTTCCAGCAGACCGATTCTGTGTTGGAAGCTTTGATTTTGGAAAGCAATCTGATCAAAAAACATCAGCCGAAATATAACACCTTGGAAAAAGATGACAAAAGTTTTTCCTATTTCGTGATCACCAAGGAAGAATTTCCGAGAGTGTTGATTGTGAGAAAGACGGATTTGGATAAAATGTCAAAATCTAAAATCCAAATAAAAAATGACAGAATAGAGCAAAAAAACTTTAAATACAAAGATGTTTTGGTGGATAAATATTACGGACCATATACTTCAAAACTTCAGATGCAAACGGCGCTGAAAATCGTCCGTCGCATTTTTCCATTCCATGCGCTCAAACAAAAAACCGAAAAGGGTTGTTTGGATTTCCAGCTGGGCATGTGTCCAGGGCCGTATGCGGGTGCGATTTCAAAAGAGGATTATGCTAAAAATATCCGCGGCATCAAAATGATTTTGGATGGCAAGAAAAAAAGATTGATCACGACTTTGGAAAAAGAAATGACGGCTTGCGCCAAGGCTCAGAATTTTGAAAAAGCGGCGGAACTGCGAAACAAGATTTTCGCTCTCAATCACATCCGCGATGTGGCCTTGATGACGAGGGATTTTGAAAACAAGTTATCAGTCATCGGTCAGCAGTCATCACAGATGCGCGTTGAGGCGTATGACATTTCCAATATTTCCGGACAACATGCGGTGGGGAGTATGGTGGTTTTTTCCGCCCAAGGCGGATCCGCCTTGGGCGGAAAAAACTACCAGCCCAATAAATCGCAATATCGGAAATTCAAAATAAAAACAATCGATGAAAGCAATGACGTCGGCATGATGCGGGAGGTTTTGAGCCGCAGATTCAACAATGACTGGCCCATGCCGGATCTGATTTTGCTGGATGGCGGCCTGGGTCATTTAAACATGGCCAAAGAATTGCTGCACGAACAATTAGGATTGGCGGTTAACATTGTTTCTGTGGCCAAGGGACCAACAC
>JAQTLF010000039.1 GCA_028715015.1 Candidatus Moraniibacteriota bacterium
GCTTTGCCAGACAAGATCAAACGTTGCCCAAATTTCTTCGTTTAGCGATGGGAAATATTGCGCTCGACAGATTAATTTTGAAAAAACATTAAAGGATTACAAGAGTGAAAATTCCATGATCTTTATTGTAGAGATGGTCTTTGGGATTATTTTTGCAATCGGAGGATACTGGCTATGGTTTCGCGCTCTGTTTGACAAAAAAAATGATATTAACAAAAAAAGATTTCTAGCGTTGCTCATGTTTTGCAATATTGTTTTTTTAGGTCTGCTCACACCAGTTGTCTCTCAGGCAGAGGTCCATTATTTTAACTTCATATTTTTTGTCTCATTCGTACTTCTAGGTTTTTGGATAAAAATGATATATGAATCAACCTTGAAATTAGGAATTAAAAAGACCATACTGCTTTTGGCTGTGATTTTGTTGCTATCGTTTAACATGTATTCTCTTGGCAGTAATGCTAAAAAATATGCCATGGGGAAGGCAAGTGATGGAGAGGTTGCTATTTTGGGAGAAATTATACCGGCAGCGAATTATATAAAGGAAAATTCCAAGGGTCTCAGGGATGTTTATCTGGACGGAGACAGGATCAGCTCGCATCGTTTTAATGATGCATTAGGCTATCTTACCAGTAAATCAGGGGTTGAAATTTTGAAATTTAATGACGACAATAAGGACAAGATCAATCATGATTACGCACTTTTTTATATAAAATTGATGGGTGATAATTTCAGTAGGAATAAGAATTTGAGTGAAATTGATGGACGCAAAATTATTGGTCATGGGCTATTTGGCAATTTTGTGGTGTATATTCTGGATAATAGTTTATAATTAATTCAAGTCTAAATGCATAACTGTTATGCAGAATAAAATGAGAGAAATCATGCGTCACAAAAGTTTTTTGTTTGCTTTGGCTGTATCATTTTCGACATACATTCTTTTTTTTGGGCATTTTCTTACTCCGAATCATTATTTTTGGAGTAGCGAGGGGCAGGTGACGGATGCCCAGGCCAAGCATTTGCCGGCCAGAACTTATCTTTATGAAAAGATTGTCAATGAACATTCCTTCCCATTTTGGACGGAGAAGATGTATTCAGGTTTTCCAATCTATGCTGATCCTGAAAACGCCTATTTGAACCCGATAAACGTCGGCAGTGTTTTGATGTTCGGACCGCAATTATCCTACAAAGTTTTGCATCTGCTGGAATATTTGATAGGTTCGCTCAGTCTTTATTTCTTGTTAAAACGCAGGGGTGTCGGCCTTGGGGGATATGCCGTTGCTAATGTCATATTTTATTTCAACACCTTCCTGATCAATCATCAAATACACTTCAACATGATAATGGCATTGTTTTTGTTTCCGACAGTCTTATTGTTGGCTGATTTGTTTACGGAAAAAAGGCAATTCAGATATATATTTTTTGAATCTTTTGTATTTGCCAATGCTGTCTTATGGGGACATATGCAATCGGTGGCCATAATGCTCATGGGTCTTTTTGCATATATGGTGGTTTTCTCTTTCAAAAAAATGCGTTTTTCTGTGTTTTTATTTTTCTTTGTTGTGCTTGGTTTGCTTGTGACCATAGAAACCCTTCCACAAACATTGCCAACCAATGAATTGCTCTCACAGAGTAGCAGGGGAAATGGTACAGACTATCTAAAGGGATCTCTTGATTCTCGCATGGCTATTTTTTCTTTTGTGCCATATTTATTGGGAGAGAATAATAATTTTTTTGGGCGGGATATAAGCACGGATTTTAGTTACAACGAAGTTTATTTTTATGTGGGGATTAGTTCTTTAATGCTATCAATTTTTGCTTTGTTGATGCTGAAAAAGACGCGAGAGGTTATTGCAGCAGTTATTTTTATTTGGATATTTCTGTTGTTTGGTTTTATGGAGAATAATCATCTTTTTCCTTCCAACACCCCGCTGGTCACTTATTTCAGAGATTGGCAGCGGTCGGTCTTTTTATTTGCATTTGGAATTGCCATGTTGGCGGGGATATTTATTGAAAGAATTAAAGAATGTTCTTTTAAAAATATGAAGACAGGATTTTTATTCGTGTTTGCCCCAGTGATGTATATGTATTTGCTGGCAACATTAAATGGGGGAAAAGTCGCCAAGAAACTTGATTTTTACATAGCATATCACTACATTAAAAATTATCAATATTTTTCGGTTATTGAGGCAATTGCGTTGAATTTGATTTTTACACTTGCCATCATATTTATTGTAAGAAGAGTATCTCCAAGTGTTTTTGATAAAATTTTATCCCCAATAAAATTTATGATAATCGGGCTGGTGTTTTTTGATTTGTTTTATTTCAGTTATGACGTGACAGCTTTAAGATTGCAAGACACTTCCAACTTCAAGTTGGCAGTTGCTCCTGGAGAGTTTAGAAATGAAAGGGTTATTTTGGGAAATTTGAATATATTAGGGGCTGAGTCTCTCTATTATGGCAATTGGAGTCCACTTGGAACCAGTCAGCTTAAGGAAAGCAAATACGTTGATTTTTATGGAAAACTAGGTCTTGATTTAAGGGGTGTGACATCATCTATTCTTGAAACCCCCAAAGATCTTGGTGTCTTGAAAGATGCTGGAATTGTCGCAGTTGCACAATATGGCGGAACGACATTGCTAAACAATAGTAAACTGGACTTGATAAAAAATGAACTTAATGGGTATTATGTCAAAAAAAATGAAGGGGACATTGTTATGCAAATTAACAATCCGGAAGATTCCGTTGTAGGTACATATCTAAGGTATAGTCCGTATTGGAATGTCAGGGTCGATGGTAAGGAAGTTAAAATATCAAAAAATGGCATATTTTTTGATTTTCCCTTAAGACAAGGAAATCATTTTGTTGAAATCCATTATTATCCGCGTACGTTTTTTCAGGGATTGATGCTGAGTCTGGTGCTGGGTGTGATTTCTATCGGTGCATATTTTTTATTTAAAAAGAAATTGAGCGAAAAGATGTTAAAATAAATATAATAAATTATTTTCAAAACTCTATGAATTTAATACGATTAACAAGCAAAAGAATTCAAAAAATTTCCACGCATACTTGGATCTTGATTTTCATCATAGCTGTTGGCATTTTCTTGCGCACCTATAATTTGCGCGAATGGCTATATTTTTATCCTGATCAAGCCAGGGACCTGACCATTGTCCAGGAGGTTATAGATGGAGAAAGATCCTGGCCGCTAATGGGTGCCATTGCTGCCAGCACCAAGTTTAAAATCGGACCTGTTTATTATTATTTCCAGATCATTTCCGGATATATTTTCGGTGCCAGGCCGGAAACCATGGCTTATCCTGATTTGTTTTTTTCTATCTTGTCCATACCGCTTTTCTATTATTTTTTTAGCCGGTATTTTACCAAAAATTTGTCGTTGGCGCTTACGGGTCTGTATACCGTATCCTATTATGTTATTGAATATTCCCGTTTTGCTTGGAATCCCAATCCGATCCCGTTTTTTATGCTGCTTTTTTTGATTTCCCTTTGGAAATTTTTATTGGAGGAGAATAACACAAAATGGTATTGGGTATTAGCGATAGGCATAACATTCGGTGTCGGAGTCCAGCTGCATACGCTCTTGTTGTTATTATTGCCAGCAGTTTTGTTCTTTGCTTTTGTTTTTATGATTAGGAAGGACAGGCATGTTTGGAAAAAGTGGGTTGCCATTTTTGCATTGGCCGTGTTCTTGAATATTCCGCAAATAATAAGTGAGATGGACAAGAATTACACAAATTCAAAACAATTCCTCAGATTATTTACGGAAAGTTCTGAAAATGGAAAAGAGAAAATGCAGTTTAATTTGAAACTGGACATTTTGGGCAATTCTCAATCATATGCGCACATCGCATCTTCCCTGGGGAATAAGCTGGATTTTGATTTCTTGTCTATAATTAATGCCAAGATAAGAGATAATCAAAGGTTTGGAATCCCATTTCAATCTTCCGATTATATCATTTTCTTCAGCATGTTTTTGAGCGTTCTTTTCTTTTTATTCGGATGTTGGGCTATTGGGTACTATTTCATAAAGGAAGATAATAAAGAGAAGAAATATTTTCTTGGCATGCTCCTGCTTTATGTGATCCTTTCTTTAATAATCATGCATCCTGTTATGGATAGTTTGGCTATCAGATATTTTATCCATTTGGTTTTTTTGCCATTCTTATTTTTAGGATTCCTTGTCAAGTTGATGAAGGACAAATATCCAAAAATATATTTGCCAATATCAATCTCGATCTTTGTTTTTCTGTTGTTTTCCAATATTTTCACTATAAGCAAGGAAGCTAGGGCTCATGCTATGAAAAGCAGGAGCAGTGAACGCTATGTCGTGTTGGGAGAGATTGAAATAATAAGGGATTATATGCTTTCACAATCACCTGACAAAACGATATATTTCTGGGCTGATGGAAAATATATGCAAAATTTTATCAAGCCTCTTACATATGTTATGATGGAAAAAGGTGCTAGCTTGGTCAGGGTTAAAAAATTTACAGATGTTCCGTCTGGTAGACCCATAATTATGCTTGGAGAAAGTTCCGACATCAATACGGTTAAATATTTCCATAAGTATGATATAACGATATATAAGAACTTCGGACAGCTGGGTGTATATATAATTAAAAATTAAATTTGGCTATGATTGATACTATAAAAGAACAATTTAAAAAGGTACCTAGGTATGTGTGGATTCTCTTGGCCATTATCGCGTTGGGCACTTTTTTGCGTGCCTATCATTTGAACGATTGGCTCGACTTTGGAGATGACCAAGTGCATGATGCCGCACTGGTTGAGTCAGTGGTAACAGGTGAAACATCTTGGCCGTTGCTTGGTCCGGATATGAGCAAATCCGGCAATGGTCAAGAAGGAAATAGTAGAGCGAACAGATTCCATATCGGACCTATCTATTACTACTTTCAAATTGTAAGTGCGAAAATTTTTGGCATGAATCCTGGCAGCCTGGCATATCCCGATTTTTTGTTTTCGGTTTTATCTATCCCTCTTTTTTATTTCTTCTTCACCAGATATTTTGGCATTAATCTGTCATTGTTGCTTACGGGAATTTATGCAATTTCATTTTATTCGCTAAAATTTTCACATTCAGCCTGGAACCCCAACATCATACCGTTTTTTGCTTTGCTGTTCTTGCTTTCTCTTTGGAAATTTCTGACAGACAAAGAAAAAATTTCTTGGGCATGGGCAGTATTTTTGGGGATTGCATTAGGTGTGGGCATACAGCTTCATGCTATCTTGCTCATTTTGTTTCCAGCCACGATCATGGCGGTGTTTTTGTATTTATTGAAAAATAAAGGAATAGCTTGGAAAAAGTGGTCAGTTGTTTTTTTGCTGGTGGTAGTTTTTAATCTAGGGCAGGTGTTCAGCGAACTGGAGACTAATTTTGCGAATTCAAAAGCCTTTATTTCTACAGTAAAAGGCGGTGATGCCGGCAGTGGCAAATACATGATGATAAATTTTATGCAGGATGCGGAGTGCCATATCCAAGCCAATCTGCACATTGCGTCATCGTTGGGTGATAAAAAAGACTGCAGTTTTTATATTACAAATTTAACAAGTGGCAATAAAATTAAAAGCCAGCTTAAGAAAATTGGAGACCCTTGGGTATTTTCCGGTATAGTCTTGGCAATAATCTTCTCTGTTTACGGTTATGGTTTGATTGTTTCAAGATTTCGAAAAGAAAAAGACGAAGCCAAAAGATATTTCTTGGGATTGATCTTGTTATATGTAAGCCTTTCTTTCCTGGTTTTGTTGCCAGTGATAAGCTCGGCACTCAGATATTTCGTGCATGTAATATTTGTCCCATTTATTTTCATCGGACTAATTGTCGAATGGTTGATCATAAAGTATCCTGTCAGATATCATTGGATCGCAGGCTTGTTGTTGGCTGGTATTGCAGTGCTTAATATTTCAGCAATATATCCGGTTTACAAAGAATTTGCTGAAAATAGAAGAAATACTCCCAGGGAGAAGATAGTTGTTGGAGAATCACGGGCAATAGTTGATTTTATTATTGCCAATTCCTCAACACAACGTGAGGCATATCTGCAAACAAGCGCCAGAACAAAGAATTTTTCAAAGCCTTTGAATTATTTGGCAATGGAAAAAGATTTCAATCTTGTCATAAGGAGAAATGATAATGATATTCCAGCCGATAAAAATATTTTTTATGTTGTGTTGCATCAAGACAGCACTAATTATGACAAGGATAAAATAAATATATACAAAAACTTCGGTCAGGTTGATGTTTACAAATTGGAAAGATAATTCCTAACAAATGTTTGATCTATGAGTAGGTTGAATAATAAATCTGCAACTATTTTTGTCTGGGGGTTTATACTCTTGATCGGAATTTTCCTGCGGACCTATAATTTCCATGACTGGCTAAATTTCAGGGATGATCAGGCTAGAGATGCATATCTAGCCGGGCAGGTGGTGAATGGGAACAGTCCTTGGCCGTCCATGG
>JAQTLF010000040.1:0-3569 GCA_028715015.1 Candidatus Moraniibacteriota bacterium
ATTATTGTTGGATGTACTTAATGATTCTCTCACTGTTATAAACAAAAAAACAAAATGAAAAAGGTTTTTGCAAAAATAAATTTGATGGTGGCATTGGTGGCCTTGGTTGCGATTGGCGGAATTTTTGTCGCAACTGCAATGGTGAAAGCTTTTGCAGACAACAAGCCGGTGACCATAACGGCCACGATTTTGGAAACATTGACTTTGGCTTGCAACAACGCAACCATTCCGAATTTGACCGCCGGCACTCCGCAAAGCGTGCAAGCCACTTGCACGGTGACCACCAACGGACAAAACGGTTTCAATCTGAAAGTCAACAAAACCACTGTTGGCAATGATGCCACCAAGACACTCAAGCATTCCGACGGTACAACTTGGATCACTGACACGGGATCAGGTTTGGCTGCTTTTGATGGAACAACCGCAACACCTGTGCTTTGGGGCACGGCAAAGGGTTTGGGTTTCCGTGTTGGCGTTGTCTCAACCACGCCGAACGCCAACTCACTCAACCCGCCTGCAGGATATGCGATGTGGGGAAACGATGGTGCAACTGCCGAATATGCCGCTTTTCCTGTGACAGCTCAAACAATTTATAATTATGCCTCATACGCATCGGCGGCTTCGACCATCAGCATCGAATATAAATTGGACGTGCCAACCACCCAAAAATCCGGAGCATACACAGGAACAGTCCAATACACAGCCACCACCAACTAGAGATATTTTTTGAATAATATTAATAATGTCAGTCTGACAAAAACAAAAATGAAAACATCAATTAAAAATTTTTCCATGGCCGCGGCACTGGTTGTGTTGGGAGGAATTTTTGTGACAACTGTTGTAGTGAGGGCTTTTGCAGACAACAAGCCAGTGACCATAACGGCCACGATTTTGGAAACATTGACTTTGGCTTGTAATAATGCGAGCATTTCAAATCTTACCGCTGGAACTCCGCAAAGCGCACAAGCCACCTGTACTGTGACCACTAATGGACAAAATGGTTTCAATCTGAAAGTGCACAAAACAACAGCATCTTCAACTGCCACCACCACCATGGTGCATTCCGACAACACCACTTGGATAACTGACGGTTTGACGGGTTATTCTGCTGGGGTATCATCTGTTTGGACGGCTGGGACCACTAAAGGACTTGGATTTCGTGTTAGGTCAGTGGCTGGCGGGACAACCAATGCTAACACTAATACTGATTGGGGTGCTGATGAAACTGCACTTAATGCCAAATATGCAGCCTTTCCTGTAGCTGATCAGACGATCTATAACTATGCCTCATATTTTGCTTCTGCTTCAGCTGTAAACATTGATTATAAACTTGACGTACCGACCACGCAAAAATCCGGAGCTTACACCGGAACCGTACAATATACGGCAACTACAAACTAATAGTCATGGAAAATATCGCATTGTAAACCTAAGCATTGATGCTTAGGTTTCTTTTATGCTAGAATTCGGCGCATAATTCAATGCAAAATTCAATGCAAAATATGTGAAATATTATTGATATATATTGAAAAAAGGTGTAACATTAAATATGTTGTTCTTTTACAGTAAACAATAAAAAATATCTCGAATCCGAGAAAGGGGGACTATTGTTGTGATAATCAAAAATAGAAGTCCTTAATATTGTGGTTTATTTGTCAGCATTTTAACATTAACCTATGGAGAATACCAAACAAAAAGAAAGAGGAGAGAAAGATGAAAAAGCTTGTTATGATTGTTCTTGCTGCATTGCTCATTTGCCAGGGAGTGGCTTTCGCAACAGATTTTGATGTTGTGGAAATACCGGAATTGGGTGCAGCCAATATCCAGGACATAACCGGATTTAATAATCTCGGACAGGTCATCGGACGCATGAATATCAATGGTTATATCAACGGATTCGCCTGGGGCAATGGTATTTTGGCAAATGTTGGTACTCTTCATACCAACAATGATCCTGGTCTTTCCGAATCAAATTCCATCAACAATAAGGGACAAGTTGTTGGCACAGCTGGAAATAATGGAAACATCTCACATTCATTCCAGTGGGAAGGTGGCGTGATCAGGGATCTTAATGTCAACAATGACACAAATCGCTTGTTCTCATACGCTCTCGGTATCAATGACTCCGGAACAGTAGTTGGGAGATACATGAATTGGGAAGGAAACATCCGAGGCATGTATTTTTTGAAAGACGGCGTCGTGACTGAGATCGGATCTGTGATGCTCGGTCTTTATCAGATGCGTGTGAACAACAAGGGACAGGTGTTATATCAAATTCTTGATTATGATGGATCGACATTCCACACATACATCTGGGAAAATGGCATTGCTGTTGAATTTCCAGGAGGCAGTGGAGTTTCCGGGCTTAACGACAAGGGTCAAGCATTTGGCACGGCATATGATTATGCTTACAATCCAATAATAACAATATGGGATAGTGGTATTGTATATCAATATGGCTGCGGTAGTGTTTATGGCATGAATAACTCAGCTCAAATTGTTGGCCTGGCTTATCCTGCTGTTCAAAATCAGTACCATCCATTTTTCTTGGATACATACAGCAATGAAAATGTTGATCTGTATGAAAAAATAAAGACATCGGTCGGTTCAGATTATTGGACGAACCAGATGCTTATCAATGAAAAAGGACAAATCCTCATTTCTGTCTTTAGTCAAGATCCTTATTATGTGCGAAGGACATTCATTCTTTCGCCGACGGGACTGTTTTGTCAGAATAGATAATATTTGAATCGAGCGTTTTTTTTATGTGTTTATCTTCCCGCCAAACAATCGTGTTTGGCGGGATTTTTATTGCAAAATATCGCATTTAGGCTATTTGATTAGTTGGTAAAAATTTTGTATAATAAGTAATAAATGCTAAAGTCATTTTTTATCAGATAACAAAAATTTATGCAAAGATTATTGGCTGATGCAAAAATGGGGAAGGTGATGTTTTTGGCACTGGCATTTTTGTTGTTGTTCGGAATTGGAAATGCCAAAGCCCAGCAAAGTGAGATCCAGAAGATCGACAACACTTTTCAGATTTCGCCGCTCCGCTATGACTGGGTGGTCGATCTGAATGACGAACGCCAAGGGGTGGTGTTTGTGAAAAACAATGCGACAGTGCCCATCAACATTGAAACGGAAATCCAGGATTTTTCAGTCAATCAGGATTTGCAAAACAACACGCGATTTTTCGTTCCGAATGAAAACCATCCTTTGAAAGCCTATGATGTCATCAATTGGATCAACATCGACAAAGAGCCTTTCAGGTTGGAACCGGGAGAAGCCAAGGCCGTGAATTTTTCGGCCAAAATTCCCATGACAACGCCGACAGGCGGATATTATGGTGTTATTTTCTTCACAAAAAAACCGATTGAAGAGGAAATTTCCAATGCGCCGGTGCAATTGAATGTCACCACCAGATTGGGAATCCTGCTGACTTTCGGAGTCAAAGGAAAAGAACCGATCAATGAAAAAGGCAACTTGGCATTGTTTTCGCCAACCAAAAAAGTTTTCATCGACAATCCGGTGGGTTTCAACACCCAGCTGGCCAACACTGGAAACTT
>JAQTLF010000040.1:3669-5911 GCA_028715015.1 Candidatus Moraniibacteriota bacterium
CTTTCGGAGTCAAAGGAAAAGAACCGATCAATGAAAAAGGCAACTTGGCATTGTTTTCGCCAACCAAAAAAGTTTTCATCGACAATCCGGTGGGTTTCAACACCCAGCTGGCCAACACTGGAAACTTTCCATTCAAAATTTCAGGAACAGTGGACATTTTCAAATTCGGAAAACATATGGCCACTTTGGACATGGTCCCTCATTTGCTATATCCCGACAGAGTCAGAAGCATTGAAGATCTGAATTGGGATTTTTCTTTGTTGGACATTGGAAAATATGAAGCCAAATTGAATCTGACTTCTGAAGACGGCAGTGTCGTCATTGCCGGCACCACGACATTTTTTGTGATCCCTTGGAAATTGGTCGCAATCGTTTTCTTCTCGCTTTTGATCCTTTGGATCATCTTCAGTGCAGGAAGAATGAGCGGCAAAAACAATTCAACAAACAATAATGGGAAAAAATAGGAAACTTTTTTTGAGCCTTGCAGCTTTTTTGCTGGTCGGATCGTTTTCCGCCCGGAGTGTTTCGGCTGAAATCACGGGTCTTAGCATTGACACGTCTGTTTTGATGTTGCGGATGGAGCCAGGCAAGGAGCTGCGATTTTCATTTGATGTGAAAAATCAGATGAATGATGCTCAGAACATAAATCTCAAAGAGAAGGACATCGCCATCGGCAATGACAACAATTTCATTTTTCTCGATGCGGCCGACGGACCGAGCAGCTGGGTGACATTCGATCAAAACGATTTCGTTTTGCAGCCGCAGCAAGCCAAAACTGTGATTGGAACGATGCAGATTCCATCAGGACAAACCAACACTTTCGCCATGATGACATTGGTCACTTTTTCTTCGCAAAATTCTTTGCCGGAAAGCGGTCCCAAAGTTTCAGGCAGCGTGGGGGTTTATGAAATTTTGTCTGGAAAAGATGCCAAAAATCCGATGGGAAAAATTGAAAAATTGACCAGCCTGAAAATGATCAATGATTCAATCGATGTCGAGGTCGTCTATGCCAACATCGGCGACGTGCAATTCATTCCTGGCGCCAGAGTGTCAGCCACGAATTTTTTGTTGAGGGACAAAGTTGAATTTCCTTTCGACAACCATTTCGTTTTTCCGGGAAAAACATTCACTTTCAAAAAAAATATTCCGAATCTTTCGCCTTGGTGGGCATATGAAATCAAAGCATCTTTCAAAGATGGCAATGGAAAACTTTTGGAAAAATCAGTGTTCGCCTTCGGAAAATTTTTTCCGATCGTGTTTTTCTTGGCTCTCACGCTCGGTGTGTTTCTTGCTAGAAGACTTTTGGAAATCAGAAGAAAAAACAGCCGGCAACAATAATACTCAGGATTTTCCTGTGCCATCTTGTTTTCCCTGTTTTCTTTTGAGGCCATCCGCAGCGAGAGCCCGCCTCGCGTCGACGAGCGGTTGTCTCCGCGAGTCGAGGCGGGCGAGGACGAGCGAGCAGTCATAAGCAAGCTTGTTGTTGTCGCTCGTTCGGAAATGAAATTAATATTTCATTTCGCTCACTCCGCTAAACAATAGTCTTGCGACTGCGAGCGTGCCGAGAAAGGAAATAGGGAAAGCAAAAGGTAAGGTTTTTTTTGTTGAAACAATTTCATCATCTTCAAAGAAGCGTTTTTGTGATATAATTCAAGCATGAAGTCAGGTCTTATTGCAAAAATATTTCCGTTTTTGAGAAAAAAAATCGCAACTTCCAAGCGGGCGATTTTTTTTGTTTTCAAAAAAAGGCGAAAAACTTTCTTGGCAACAATGGCAGTTTTGTTTTTGGCGGCAGTGGGTCTGGTGTATTTTAATGGCGAAAAAGCGGTGGCTGCTTGGTGGAATGATTCTTGGCAATATCGAAAATCCATCCAAATCACCAACAACACGACTGCGCAAACTAATGTGTATGTCGCTTTGACTTTGGACACTTCCGACACCACGAAATTCAAAACGAATTGCGGCGATTTGCGTTTCACCAACCAAGGCGGAAATCTGTTGCAATATTTCGTGGTTTCGGGTTGCGGAACTGCCAGCACGGCGGTGCATGTGAATTTCGGGTCTTTTCCGGCGGGTGCGCAGACAATTTTTGAATATTATGGCAACCCGACAGCCGCGGACGGATTTTCCAATGCTGATTTTGCCACCCAGGCTTCACACTATACGATCGGAGCTTTCGGCAGCGAAGAAAAGACAACCGGCCCGATGGCTTATTGGAAAATGGATGAAGGAAGCGGGAATA
>JAQTLF010000041.1:0-1706 GCA_028715015.1 Candidatus Moraniibacteriota bacterium
TTTATATAGCCACTGCAATTCCCTTGATTCCTGGATGTGGATCATAGTCTGAAAGTTCAAAATCGTCCTTAGTGAAAGTAAAGAAATCAGTTTTGTCCGTGTTTAGTTTCATGGTTGGATATGGTCGCGATTCTCGTTCCAGCATTTTATCTACAGCATCCATTTGATCCACATAAATATGCGCATCAGAAATTGTGTGCACATATTCATAGGGGATTGTTCCTGTTGCTTGTGCTAGCATCATTGCTAGTGCTGCATATTGAACCATGTTCGATGGCACTCCAATTGGCACATCTCCTGAACGTTGGAACATGTGAAGTGTCAATTTGTTGTCAATAATGCGAATGTGAATCCAGCCATGACATGGGCATACTACAACTTTTTGAGTTTTGCCTGTGCCGCGAATTGTGTATTGTGGAACCCACGGCGTGATGAAGTGTGTGCGAAGGTGTGGAAATTCTTTTATCTGTTCAATTATGTTTTTGAATTGATTATATGTTCCACCGTCGGCAGTTGGAAAATCATGAAAAGCTGCACCATATGATCCAGGCCCAAGATCTCCAGTTTCAAGTCCTCGTTTCTTGCATTTTTCTTCAGTTCCCCAAGCACTCCACCAATAGCACCCATAGCTTTCAAGTTGTTCGAGTGTTCGAGCACCATTGGCAAAGCCGATAATTTCTCCAATGGCTTGTTTCCAAATGGTTTCAGGTTGGATGTTTGGTGCCATGTTTCTCTCCATCAGCATTGGGAAACCATTTTCCAATTTGAAGCGCATGGTGGCTCCAGTGATTGAAATCGCATCTGTTTCTTGTTGGGTGTTCATTCCAACACCCTCTGTTTTTATTCTTTGCAAGAGGTCTTTGTATTGATTGTCAGGGGTTCGTTCACTAACAGGCTTCATGTTGGCAATGTTTTCAAACATAAGCTTTGAAATTTAGTTATTATTATATGAGTTTAGTAATTATACAAAATGCTTGTAAATCGCGCCAGTGGCAGTATTGGATGCAACTATTGACTTTTTATTGAAAAAGGAGTACAATATGGAGTCAGTATAAAACTGTCAAAAAGTTGTTTTACAAATCTAGCCATCTCGGGCTTTGTACGAGAAAAGGAGACGGACATGAAAAAAATAAGCAAAGAGACAAGTCTGGTTATTGGCGATAGAATGCTTAAAGAAAGACCGCTGCTATACACCTCACTTGGTGTGAAAATGGCAATGCAGTTCTTCTGCAATGTTTTGATGTTTGGTGCAGCTGGTGGAGAGAATTTCTATTCCATCGGAGATATTTACGGAGGATCGGAATTCTTCACGATTGGGGCTAGCGGACCATCTGCGGATTTGCTGGATGCCTTCAATGCCTGTGACCGTATTGCAGCTGAAATCACATTTCAAAATCCCAAGAACGATGACTCGATGCTTTTGGCTGTACTTTCGATGCAGTTTTTCTATCCTGAAAGTACTGATTCTTTTCATCAACTAAAGATTGGATTTTCCGTCAATGGCGGAGAATGCTTCAGGGAAAAAGAGCTGTAAAACGATACGGCTTGTGATATTTTAGACTCATGAATTGTTTCGCAAGATTGCGAAGCGGTTTGTGAGTCTTTTTATTTATAGAGTTTTATATAAAAATGTCCGGAATGATGTTGCTTATATATTGCCAAAAAACGTTGCTTTGCGTGAATTTGCATGATATTATTAAGAAAAG
>JAQTLF010000041.1:1806-5378 GCA_028715015.1 Candidatus Moraniibacteriota bacterium
GGACATGCGGCTTTGATTTGGGACAAGAGTGGGATATCCCATAAAAATGGGATCAAAACATTGGGTGGCGTGATTGACAGCAACTATGTCGGCGAGTGGTTTGTCGGGCTTGTGAATCTGGGACAAGAGGATTATGTTATTGGAAAAGGCCAAAAGATTGCCCAAGTGCTTTTTCAAAAAGTTGAAATTCCAGAAATTGAAGAAGTGGAAGAATTGGAACGGACCAATAGGGGAGATGGAGGATTTGGAAGCACTGGAACGCACTAAAAAATTTCTAATTTCTAATTCCTAATATCTAATAAAATCAAAATTTAAAAATGTTAAAAATTTTGGAAATTAAATATTTAGAAATTAAATCATTGGAAATTGTTTAGAAATTAGAAATTGAAAATTAGAAATTTGAGCGTTAAATTAAAATCATTAAATATTTTCTTAGGGAAATTATAATAAGAATAATAAGACTTAATTTTATGAATAAATACATTCCAGTCATAGGTATGGAAGTCCATGTGGAGCTCAAAACGCATTCCAAGATGTTTTGCAATTCCAAAAACGGACTTGGACATGAAAAACAACCCAACATCCACATCTGTCCGGTTTGCACCGCGCAGCCTGGAACTTTGCCGGTGCCAAATGAACAAGCCATTGAATTTGTGCAGTTGGCTGGATTGGCTTTGAATTGCGAGCTCAATTTGAAATCAAAATTTGACCGCAAAAACTATTTCTATCCTGATCTTCCAAAAGGCTATCAAATTTCACAATATGACCAGCCTCTTTGCGGATTGGGACACATGGACATACAAACAAGTAACAATAACCAAGAAACAATAACCAAAAGAATTGGTGTGACGCGAATTCACCTCGAGGAAGACACTGGCAAGCTTATTCATCCTGAAGGTGCTGATCATACTCTGGTGGACTATAATCGCGCCGGAGTGCCCTTGATGGAGCTTGTGACGGAGCCTGACATTGAAAATGGCGAGCAGGCCAGGATTTTTTGTACCAGATTGCAGCAAATCTGCCGCTATTTGGGCATTTCAGATGCCGACATGGAAAAAGGCAACATGCGTTGTGAAGTCAATCTTTCACTTCACAAAGAGGGAGAGCTAAAATTGAGCGGTACTAAAGTTGAAGTGAAAAACATCAACTCTTTCAGATTTGTGGAAAAAGCCATCAACTATGAAATTGAAAGACAGACTGAAGCCTTGGAAAATGGAGAAGAGATCATTCAGGAAACACGCGGATGGGACAGTGTGAAAAATGTGACAGTTTCTCAACGCAAAAAAGAATCAGCCCATGACTATCGCTATTTTCCAGAACCAGACATTCCGCCAATGGAATTTTCGGCGCAGTATGTGGAAAATTTGCGCGGGAAATTGCCAGAACTTCCGGATGCGAAAGAAAAAAGATTTGCCCAAGAATATGGAATCAGCACTGGCGACATTGCCATTTTGACTGCGCAGCAAGATTTGGCTGAATATTTTGAAAATGTGATCAGTGAGATCAAAGAAAAAATCGTTTCACATGAAATTGAATCTGCTGAAGAAAAAGTCATCAAATTGGCTGTCAATTATATTATCTCGGAAGTCCGCAAACATCTGGCCGAGAACAATCATGACATCCGCGATTTGAAAATATCCGCCGAAAACTACGCTGAGTTTATCGGCATCGTGGCTGATGGAAAAATAAATTCCTCGGCTGCGCAAACAGTGCTCAAAGAAATGTATCACACCGGCGGAGACCCATCCCAAATTATTGAAGAAAAAAATCTTGGACAGATGGACGATGCTTCCGAACTCGAAGCTGTGGTGGACAAGATCTTGGCTGGCAATCAAAAGTCGGTGGATGATTTCAAGGCTGGCAAAGACAATGCCTTGAAATTCCTGATGGGACAAGTCATGAAAGAATCTGGCGGAAAAGCCAACCCGCAGGTGGTGATGGAAATTTTGAAAAAAAAGCTAATTTAAATAATATACTTAATAAAAAAATATATGCCAGAAATATTACCAGGAAGAGACATCAATAAAAGAGAAATTAACTATGGAAGAAAAGGTGAAGGACATGTTGACATAGCAGCAGCAGCGCAAAAAAATATGGAAGCGCTGAAAAAGGGAAGCTTGCCAGAAAAAGATCAAGAAAAACATTATGATTTGGCAGGTGAATTAAAAAAAGAATTTAGTGGAGAAATCAAGACTAGTCCGGTTGAAATAAACGCTATTACTGAAAAAGTTCGATCTTTGATTGGAACAATAAATGACAAGAAAGGTTTATATGAATCCAAAGGTATAAGTGGCGAGGAAGTTGAAAGATTGTTGGATATTGCCAAACAAGAGGCTTTGAAAGAAGCTGGTGTTTCCGAGGATTTGTATGAGATAGACGACATGGATGATCTGGAGCTTAAAATCAGCAAGTTTGATTTGAAAAAAACAGTGGATGGTTTGAATGCGATCGGAAAAATGCAGTTATAAGGACATAAAAATATAAAGGCGACTTATGGTTTCATAAGTCGCCTTTTTTTAATTCGTTACAATCACTTGGAAAATTTCTCCTTGCAATTTTCCATTTTCTGGGTGGAAGAGAAATATCTTGTCACCATCCTTTGGCATGATCGGCATTGGAAGCGTTATTGTTCCTTTGCCAGTTGCTTCTTTGAAGATTTCCTCGTCAGACTTTGGGTGGAATCTGTCGTGCAACAATATGCTTATTGCACGACAATATTGATCCATCTGTCCATCTTCCTTGACGCGGATTATTTTTAGGTAGGTATTTTTGATTATTTCTTCGGGCTGCACATCTTCGCCTGTGAAAATAATCAAATTTCCCGTATCCCATGTGGAGAATAAGCCAATGTCATTGACTTTTCTCTCCCAGCGCACGCCTTTTATCTCCTGTTTAGTCATTTTTATCACCTTCTTTCGTTGAAAGATTGATGTTGTCAAAAAGCCATTAAACAATAAATTGTAGCAGATTTTTGGGATTTGTCAATAGCTGTGCATAAATCTGTTTGCAGGCAAATTTTGTCGGGTGTATAATTGTTTTAATGAGCAAAAAACCACAACAAAAAATTGAAATCTCAACAAGAATATGTGATCTATAAATCGCCAGTGATGGTGATTTTTTTTAGGGAAAAAATGGTTCTTTAACAAAAAAAGAGCACAAAGATGCTCGGAAAGGCGGATGATATGCGAGACAATAGCAAAACAATATTCAAACTTTGCTTGGGATGCGGTCATCTCTATCACGCAAAGAAAGTGGGATGTAATGGTGATTGTCTGAATTGTCTTGGAAGCAGAAAGAGTGAGTGTCTTGATCAGGTTAACAGTAATAATTCCCACACGGAAGGGAATTGTGCTGTGTGTGCAGGAAGAATTGCTGGAAGGATAGGCGCATTTCTTCTGGCAGCTGCATGATGGTTGCCGCGAAAAAACATAAAGGGCTTACGCAAAATGCGTCAGCCCTTTATTATTTTTCTAAGAATTTTTCAACTTTGTTTTTGATGTCTGCATAATCTTTGAGCCACACAATTTCTTTGTTTTTTTTGAGCCAGGTCATCTGACGTTTGGCGTAGTGGA
>JAQTLF010000042.1 GCA_028715015.1 Candidatus Moraniibacteriota bacterium
AATTCCAGGCAGCCATCAAGCTCGGCGAGGCAGCCGACATCATTGCGACCCATCCGGTGGCCTTGCAATTGAGAACACTGCAAACCATGGCTGAAATTTCGGTGGAAAAAAATTCAACCATAATTTTTCCAGCCCAATTTATGGGAACCGTGCAAGAAGCCTTCAAAATGATTACCGAAGACGGAGCGAAGAAATAGCGAAAAGTTTATAATGTTCATAAAGTTCATAAAGCTTTGAATGATAAAAGCCGCTGCAAGTTTGCTTGCGAGCGGCTTTTTTTGTTGATGTCTGAGTGTATTTTTGGTAATTTATTTTCTATAATTCTCTGTCATCGTCTGTCATTTCGCGTGAGTGTTTATTCATTGCGCGAAGATGTTCAATGTTTGTCATGTCATAAACCCCAACAACTCCTGATGAACAATGTTTTATTGAATGATCATGTTCGCCGATTTTTCTAAACGTTGTATTCCTGAATTGATCATTGGGGCGTTTATAATTCCACGTCCCATCTTCCGTATTGATAGTGAGGCCATCAATATGTTTGTCGGTAATGTCTGTGTAACAACTTGATCTGGTTAGTGCTACTAAGTTTTCTGGGAGTTTTGTCATTTGCAATCTCCTTTGTTAAAGAATATCTGGCAAGCCAGTACGTTATTGTGGCATAATATGTAAATTATGTCAATATTTCCCCAAATTTGCTTGACGTAAAGCCACATTCGCGAGATAATGGATAGCGTGGTGAATTAAAGATCAACACAAATGGAAGAGCAAAAAAAACCAAACGTTGCCTGGTGGCAACCGGGCATGCAACTTTTTTTGCGGCTCAGTGGTTGGATTGGTGGGCCGATAATTGTGGCCATTTTTCTGGGAAAATTTCTGGACAGAAAATATCACACCGAACCCTGGCTTTTCCTGACCACCGTGGGAATCAGTTTCGTGATATCCATGGCCATGTTGATAAGAATCGGGTTTGAAGAATTTAGAAAAATAGAAAATGAAAATCAGAAAAATCAAAAATCCAAATGACAAATGTCAAATAAAATCCTAATGATTTAATGACAAAAATTTGGAATTTGGTGCTTGAGATTTTATTAGGATTTGAGATTTTGACATTGAGATTTTTAGTATATATTTATGTCTACAGAAGTTGTATCACAATCAGATATTGCAGTTGCGCAGGAGGTTTCTCACGAATCAACCCTGTTTGCTGAGCCTATTTTGCATGTTGGAGGTTTTACCATCACCAACTCGCTCATCATGAGCTGGCTGACTGTCATTATTTTGGTGACCTTTTTTATTTCAGTCGGGAGAAGAGCCAACAAAAACAAAAAAGGCAAACCAACGGGAATCCAGAATCTTTTTGAAATTGTTTTGGATCAGGCTCTGAGCATGGCAGACAGTGTGACTGGGGAGCGCAAAAAAACTCTGAAATTCTTGCCAATCGTTTTGGCGCTTTTCCTTTTCATTTTGGTGAGCAATTGGATGGGGCTTTTGCCGGGAGTGGGGACGATCGGTTTTGTGGAAAATGCCGAACATGGAAAAGTTTTCGTGCCGCTGCTTCGCGGAGCAACTGCTGATCTCAACACAACCTTGGCAATCGCTTTGTTTTCAGTCATTATCTCGCACATTTTCGGTGTGGTCATGGTGGGGCTTTGGCATCATTTCAACAAATTTGTGAATCTGAAAGCCATCATCGCAATTCCCAAGAAAATCAAAAAAGATCCGACCATCATCATGGTCAATCCCATCAAGATTTTTGTGGGACTGATTGAAATTGTGGGAGAAATTGCCAAAGTTGCCTCGCTCAGCCTTCGACTTTTTGGAAACATTTTTGCTGGAGAAGTTTTGTTGGCATCAATGATGGCCATTTCCGCTTTCATTTTGCCGCTGCCATTCATGTTTTTGGAATTGATCGTGGGAATTGTCCAGGCTCTGGTGTTTTCAATTTTGACTCTCGCGTTTATGTCGATAGCGACAACAGCTGACGAACACTGAGTTGATTTTAGTTTTATGATGCAGAGTATTTAGTTCCTACAAATCTACAAATCTATTACAAATCTGCAAATAATTCACATTTGTAAATTTGTAGCAAATTTGTAGATTTGTGGGTATTAAATAATTTTTATTGCACACACTATTTCTGTTCCCCAAAGAGGAGAAAACAGAGATGCTGTCTGCTACAAATGTGTATGGAACTAACAATGCTTGCGAAAGCCTTGGCAATCGGCTTGGGATCAATCGGACCGGCAATCGGAATCGGTATGATCGGAGCCAAAGCCATGGAATCAATCGGACGAAATCCTGAAGCTGCAGGAAAAATCTTCGTTCCAATGCTTTTGATGGCTGCCTTTGCTGAAGCTGTAGCTATCTACGCTCTGGTTATCGCTTTTTCAATCAAATAGTCACTAGTGTTTTCATTCGGCTTCTTGGAAATAGGAAGTCGGAATGAGAATATTATATAGTAGTTTTAAAGGCTAAGTTTGAAATTTTAAATCAAATCCTAAATGTAAAAGTTTTAAAACATTTAATTATTTGAAATTGAATTCAAACTTAAAACTTTAAACTTAAAATTAGAAAATTTATGCAAGAACTAATAAATACATTTCACATCGACTGGAAACTGATCATTGCGCAGTTGGTCAACTTTGCCATTGTGCTTTTCGTGCTCAAGAAGTTTGCCTATGGGCCGGTTTTAAAAATGATGGAAGAGCGCAGTGAGAAAATTGAAAAAGGAATTTCCGATGCGGAAAATGCCGGCAAAAAGCTTGCTGAAATCACCGAAAAAGAAAAGGAAGTTTTGGTGGAAGCCAGAAAACAGGCGCAGGAAATAATTGCCAAGGCCGAAGTGACTGCTGCCAAAAGCAAAGAGGAAATCATCGTTGAAGCCAAAGCGCAATCAGAAAAAATCCTCGCTGACAGTGCCAAAAAGATCGAGCAGGAAAAAATCCAAATGATACAGGAAGTGAAAGGACAGATTGCAGAGTTAGTGATTGCAGCAACTGGAAAAGTTATTGATGAAAAAATGGATGGGGAGAAAGATAAGGGCATTATTGAAAAAGCTATAAATTAATTTTAAAGGCTAAGTTTGAAATTTTAAATCAAATCTTAAATGTCCAAGTTTTAAAACATTTAATCATTTGAAATTGAATTCAAACTTAAAACTTGAAATTTTAAACTAAAAAATAATGAAAGTATCCGCAACACAATATGCAAAAACATTGTTTGAACTGACTGAGAACAAATCTCAGGAAGACGTTTTAGCTATTGTGAAAAAATTTTCCGAGCAGTTGAAAAAAGACGGACAATTGAAAAATGCAGGAAAAATCATGGAAAAATTCGGTGAAATATATAATGCGAAAAATGGGATTGTTGAAGCCAGGGTGACAAGCGCCAGAAAATTGGAAGAGGTGCAGCTTGAAAATATTGCAGCTTTTATTAAGGAAAAATATTCTGCCAAGGCAGTTGAGATTGAAAATATTGTTGACGAGAAAATCAAAGGCGGAATTGTGATAAAAGTCGGAGATGAGGTTTTGGATGCAAGTGTTGAGAATCAATTGAAAAAGTTGAAAAATATTTTGAGTAAATAATATCCCACAAATCTACAAATATTTTACAAATCTACAAATAAAAATCCATCCAATTTGTATATTTGTAGCAGATTTGTATATTCGTGGGTGATAGAGATAATTTAATTCATCAGAAATAATAAATACTATGGCTAACAAAGACTACATAATTGAGCAATTGAAAAAGCAGATCGAGGATTTCAAAACTGAAACTTCCACTGAAAAAGTCGGAAGCGTCATTGAAATGGGAGACGGTGTGGCGCGCGTGAGCGGACTTTCAGATCTGATGGCCAGTGAAATGGTTGAATTTCCCAATGGGGAAATCGGAGTGGCTCTCAACCTTGAAGAAGACCGCGTGGGTGTGATCGTATTGGGAAACTACACCGGAATCAAAGAAGGAGACATTGTGAAAGCGACTGGAAAAGTGCTTTCCATTCCTGTGGCTGACTCCATGATCGGACGCGTGATCAATCCATTAGGAATTCCTGTTGATGGTAAAGGAGATATTGTGGCTGACAAATTTTATCCAGTGGAAAAAATTGCGCCTGGTGTGATCACTCGTAAAAGTGTGCATCAGCCAGTGCAAACTGGAATCAAAGCCATCGATGCGATGATTCCGATCGGACGCGGACAACGCGAACTGATTATTGGTGATCGTCAGACCGGAAAGACCGCCATTGCAATTGACACCATCATAAACCAGAAAGGTCAGAACATGAAATGTATTTATGTTGCGATTGGCCAGAAAGAATCGAAGATTGCCAGAATTTTGGGAGAATTGGAAAAACGCGGAGCCATGGAATACACCACCATCATCGTTGCTGGCGCTTCGGAATCTTCTGCACTTTCATACATTTCTCCATATTCAGGTTGTGCCTTGGGAGAATATTTCATGGACAAAGGTGAAGATGTTTTGATCGTGTTTGATGATCTTTCTCGTCACGCTTGGGCCTATCGTCAAATTTCGTTGATCTTGAAACGTCCACCGGGACGCGAAGCTTATCCTGGAGATGTTTTCTATCTGCATTCACGTCTATTGGAAAGATCTGCCAAACTCAATGAGGATTTTGGCGGCGGTTCAATGACGGCACTTCCAATTATTGAAACTCAAGCTGGAGATGTTTCTGCCTACATTCCGACCAATGTCATTTCCATCACTGATGGTCAGATTTTCTTGGAATCAGATTTGTTTTACAAAGGAATCCGTCCGGCTGTGAACGTGGGACTTTCTGTTTCCCGTGTGGGAGGTTCAGCTCAAATCAAGGCCATGAAAAAAGTGGCTGGAAAAATTCGTCTTGAATTGGCACAGTTCCGCGAACTCGAATCGTTTGCTCAATTTGGATCAGATCTTGATGAGAAAACCAGATCACAAATCGAACGCGGAAGAAGATCGGTTGAAATTTTGAAACAAGGACAATATGAGCCGATGGTTGTTGAACATCA
>JAQTLF010000043.1 GCA_028715015.1 Candidatus Moraniibacteriota bacterium
ATGAAGATCCTGAAGATGTGCTCAGATCAAACATAGCCAGTCTTATTGGGCTTTTGCATATCATGCTCGGAACAGTCACTCCTGAGGAGGATTCCATTTTGGATGTGGCCATCCGTGAAACCTATGCTATGAGAGACATCACTCCGCAAAGCAATTTCAAAACTTTCAATTCGAATTCTTTTCCAACGATGTCTGACCTGTATGCCGTGATTCGAAATTCGGAAGGTGGAGAATCTGTGGCCAGACGTTTGGAAAAGTATACGGAAGGAATTTTTGCCGGCGTTTTGAACCATCCGACCAATGTGCAAATCAACAATCAGTTGGTGGTTTTCAACATTCGTGATTTGGAAGAACAACTTCGCCCGATTGCGATGTACACGATTTTGCAATTCATTTGGAATGAGATGCGTTCAACTTTGAAACAAAGAATCATCGTGGTGGATGAAGCATGGGTGATGATGCAAAATGAAGATGCGGCCTCATTTCTTTTTGGAATTGCCAAGCGTTGCCGCAAATACTATACGGGACTCACAACAATCACCCAGGATATTGCTGATTTTATGAGCTCACGCTATGGAAAACCGATCGTGACAAACTCCTCTTTGCAACTTTTGCTCAGACAATCACCGGCAGCGATCGACACCATCTCCGACACTTTCTATCTGACCGAACAAGAAAAATTCTTGCTCTTGGAAAGCAATGTGGGGGAAGGAATCTTGTTTGCAGGCGCCAAGCATGTGGCCATCAAGGTCATCGCTTCATATGCGGAAGACCAGATCATCACTTCCGATCCTCGACAACTGATGGAAATCGAACAAGCCAAAAGGGATTTTGATGAAGAAGAAGGAGAATGATGGGAAAATTTCTAATTTCTAATTTCTAATTTCTAAACAATTGGTAGTGTTTTTAAATTGGAATTTAGTGTTTTTATGGCTGAGGCGGCGATTGATTATGCTAGACAAAATTCTTTGAATGAGGCGAGAAATCAGCTGCAAAGCCCGGGTCAATTTAGTGTTCCCAAAAATGGCAGTGCTGACAATTATGGCAACAATTCCCAAGCAGGTAATTATTCTGCTGGCGGTGAACGTGATCATGTGGATCGGTTGGCTGAGGCGCGCGAAAGAGATGCAGCTAAAGTAGATGATACTGAAAAACAGGATGCCGGCAATTCTAACAGTGTCAAAGACAAACTTGATGCCGTGAAGGATTTGGCTCAGACAGCCACTCCCATGGGGGCGGTTTCTTTGCTTGGACAAATTGATTTCATCGGCGACATGCCATTTGTGGCAGCCATGGGCGCAGCACTTCTCAAAGACCTGATTGATTTTGTGGCTGCTGAAACGGTCATTTTGTCAGCACTTTTTTCCGTGTTTTGCACTATTTTTATTTTCATGATGTTGCTTTTGGTCGGTGCCAACGGCAAGAAAAGAGGTGCAAGCAAAATTTTGAACAAAATTTTAACATTGGGCGCAGCAGGAGTTGCAGATTCGATTCCGGGAATTGATTTCTTGCCAATCGAATCCGCCACTGTCGCTTTTCTATATTTCAGGGAACTGGTTGAAAGAAAAAATGGAGGAAAATAGAACAATAAGCCGATGCAATATTTTATAAGATAAAAATAAATTTAAGATACAATCACAAAGATACAAACACCAAGCAAAAATCCCAATGACAAAATCCAAATTTCCAATAAATGACTCAAATCCAAATGTCTAAAAAACTTTTAGGATTTAATTTTTAGGATTTTATTGGACATTGGAAATTGGGATTTGAGATTTTTTTGGTTATTGTTTCTTGATTATTGGTTATTGCAAAGCTTATGTCTTCAAAAATATATTCGGCGGCGACAATCGGATTGGATGGGGAAGTTGTGGAAGTGGAAGTCGATGTGTTGGGAGCGGGACTGCACAATTTCAACATTGTGGGTTTGCCTGACACTGCCATCAAAGAATCGCGCGATCGCGTGAGCAGCGCCATCAAGAACAGCGGCTTCAAACCTCCGCATCAATGCGGTCGCATCACCGTCAATCTTGCTCCAGCTGATTTGCCAAAAGCAAGTCCGATTTATGATTTGCCGGTGGCAGTCGGGCTCTTGTTGGCCACCAAACAACTGCAATTTGATTTCAATGGAAAAATGATTGTGGGCGAACTTTCTTTGGATGGACGAGTAAGATCAATCCAAGGAATTTTGCCAATCGCTTTGTTGGCCAAGGAAAAAGGATTTCGCGAATTGTATGTTCCTGCAGAAAATGCGGCTGAAGCCAGCGTGGTCAAAGGAATAAACATCGTGCCAGTCGATACTTTGTATGCCTTGGCAGATCATTTTTCCGGCAACAAACACATCGCCTATTTTCCTGTGATCGAAGGCAGCGATCTTTTTGTGCATGGAGAATATGTCAACGACATGGCACACATCAGCGGACAGCAACATGCCAAGCGCGCTTTGGAAATTGCGGCTGCCGGAGGACACAATGTCATTTTGAACGGTCCGCCAGGCTCGGGAAAAAGTCTGTTGGCCAAAGCCATGCCGACAATTTTGCCAAGGCTGACCTTGGTGGAATCTTTGGAAATAACGAAAATATTTTCAGTGGCGGGGAAATTGCACAAAGGGCAATCCTTGGTGACATCGCGTCCATATCGTTGTCCCCATCACAGCGCCAGCAGTGTCTCTCTGATCGGTGGCGGAACATATCCGCGTCCTGGGGAAATAAGCTTGGCTCATCGCGGAGTTTTGTTTTTAGACGAGTTTGCGGAATTTCCCAAAAGTGTTTTGGAAAATTTGCGCCAGCCACTCGAGGATGGTATGATAACAATCTCGCGGGCAAAGGGTTCTTTGCACTTTCCGGCACGTTTCATTTTGGTTGCTGCCATGAATCCATGTTTTTGCGGGATGGCTACTGATCCGGAAAAGATTTGCACTTGCACTCCGGCTCAGATTGTCAGATATCAGCAAAAAATTTCCGGACCGATCATGGACAGGATTGATCTGCACATCGAAGTTCCACGCCTCAGTTTCGACAAATTGCAGGAAGGCGGCACTGAAGAATCCAGTGGAGAAATTCGCGAGCGGGTGGAAAAAGCCAGGAAAATCCAAGCAAAAAGATTTGCGGATCTGCCGATAATTTCCAACAGCGAAATGTCTTCAGATCAGATCAAAACTTTTTGTGCATTGGATGATGAATGCAAAAATCTGCTCAGAAATGCTGTCGATGCCCTGAAATTGAGTGCGCGCGGCTATCATCGGATCATAAAAATTGCCAGAACCATTGCTGATTTGGCCGGAAGTGAAAACATCACTTCGATGCACATTGCCGAAGCGATCCAATATAGATTCAAAACAGAACAATAATCAATAAAAAGTGTTCGTAATACTTTGTTGAAAAAAAGATACAAATTAATTCTGATCATGGCGGGCATTTCTCTGGGTGCGCTCTCTTGGCGCAGTTTTTTCGATGAAAAAGTTGTTGCCTCGCAGTCGCAAGATTTTCTTGCTGAAAAAGTCCAAGTCGCCATCACCGACAACGGTTTGAATTTCGAAGTTTCTTCCAGGGCAAAAACCGTTGGCGAATTCGTCGATGAACAACAGATTTCCCTGAATCAAAATGATGCCATTTTTCCTGATCGAAATGAAAAAATGTTCGCCGGAGCGCACATCATCATCCAGCGGGCCAAAAAAATAACAGTCAAGGAAGGCGGAAAAACAAAGCAGATTTATACTTTGCAAAACACCATTGAGCAGGCGATCTGGGATGACAAAAACATCGAATTGGATGAAGATGATGTGACTGTGCCGGCACGCAACATGCCAGTCAAAGACGGCATGATAGTGGCAGTGACCCATGTGTTGATCAAGGAGGAAACAAAAAATGTCGACATTCCGTTCAAGACAATTTCCAATGAAGATGACACCTTGGGTTGGCGCATCAAAAAAACAACCCAAAAAGGAGAGGTCGGAACAAAGGAGGTTAAATACAAAGTTGTGTATAACGATGGCAAGGAAATTTCCCGCAAAGTTTTGGAAAGCAACCAGACAAAAGATCCTGTCGATGAGATTGTCACGCAAGGAACTTTTGTCAAAGTCGGCAAGACATATTCAGGTGCGGCCAGTTGGTATGCCTACACCGGAACGCTTTCGGCTGCCAATCCTTGGCTTCCGATGGGAAGTTTTGCCAGAGTCACCAATAAAGACAACGGCAAAACGGTGATTGTGAAAATAAATGACCGTGGCCCATTCGGCAATGGCAGGATTATCGATTTGGATAAGGTGGCTTTCAACCAAATTGCTGATCTTGGCGCAGGTGTGGCCAATGTGAAAGTGGAGGCGATTACCAATTAACAATAATTTTCTTCGATAAAAAGAGGTTCATACACCACATATTGTCCTCTCTGACTTTTTTTGCTTAGCCTACTTCCTTTTTCGGCACGCTTCGCAGTCGCAAGACTATGACTGCTCGCTCGTCCTCGCTCTCGCTGCGGATGGCCTCAAAAGAAAACAGGCAAAGCAAAAAAACAAAAGTTAATATTTGAAACCATATATTGCGTATGACCCTAAAAAGAATAAACTTATGATAAAAGCCAAAAAATCTCTTGGTCAAAATTTTCTCAAGGATGACGATGTTCTGCAGCGGATTGTTGAGGCTGCAAATTTGTCCAAAGATGATGTGGTGATTGAAATCGGTCCAGGGCAGGGAGCATTGACTGAGCTTTTGGTTGAAAAGTGCAAAAAGGTTGTGTCGATCGAATTGGATGACAGGCTCATCGAACCATTGCATACCAAATTTGTAGGAATTGAAAATCTGGAAATAATCCACGATGACATTTTGAAAATAAACCTGCCAGAGCTTGTCGAAAAGCAACTTGCAGCTCTCAACAGTCCATCATACAAAGTCGTTGCCAACATCCCATATTACATCACTGCGCCGATCGTACGTTTGTTTTTGGAAACAAAAATTCCGCCAAGCGAGTCAATTTTCATGGTGCAAAAAGAAGTGGCTGA
>JAQTLF010000044.1 GCA_028715015.1 Candidatus Moraniibacteriota bacterium
GAAAAATACAAAAATGAATTGGCAATGTCCCACATCATGAACCCGGCGCTCAAATGCGGTTCTCCGCCTGTGCGCACAAGCAGGTCAACCGCTGGCAATTTGCTTGTCATCAGATTCTGCTTGATTGTTTGGGCTGTGATCTTTTTGGCCTCAACGCCACTGGCAACAACTGCCCGCACCGCTTCCAACATTTCATCGTCCCCGCTATACGCCAAAAAGAAATTCAATTCATGGTCTTGATAATGGGCGGTTTTCTCCACTCCCTCAATGATAATCTTTTTTAATGAAGAAGGAAACTGCTGCTCCCATTTTCCAATCACATTGATCCTCACACGATTGCGATGGATATCCTCATCAACCATCAATTTCTTGAAATATTCTTCATATATCTTCAAAAGCTCCTGTTTTTCCCTGAGCGGTCTTTTTTGCAAATTCTCCAAAGATGAACCCCAAAAAGACAAACAATAAATTCCATTATTAAAAGCATAGCGCGCCAATTGCTCCAATTTTTCCGCTCCAGCCCTGTGCCCCTCCCATGGATCAAGACCGTTTTCCTTGGCCCATCGCCTATTTCCATCAGGAATAATGGCGATATGGTTGGGCAAATTTTTTTCAATATTATTTGACATTAATTTTATAGTAAAATTATACGAGTAATTTTTTAATTTTAAATTAGAAATTTTAAATCAATATCAAATTTCTAAATTTTAAATCATTTAAACATTTTTTATTTAAAATTCATTTAAAATTTTAAACTTCAAATTTAAAATTTTAATTTTGATAGCAATCAAAATTTCTTTACTTCTTTTATAAATTCTTCCAACAATTTCTTTTCATCAACTTTTCTCAAAATTTCACCATTCTTCATGATCAGTCCGACTCCCTTTCCGCCCACGATCGCCAAATCGGCTTCACGCGCTTCTCCGGGACCATTCACCACGCATCCCATCACCGCAACATGGATGTCTTTTTCAATACCTGCCAGAGCTTTTTCCACTTTTCCAGCCAGAGTTATCAGGTCAATTTCAGTGCGCCCGCAAGTCGGACAACTTGTAATGGTGATGCCGCGTTTGCGAACACCGATCGATTTGCAGATTTCCCAGGCAACCCTGATTTCCTCAATCGGATCAGCTGTGAGTGAAACACGCATCGTGTCGCCGATGCCACCATACAATAATATACCCAAACCTATCGATGAGACAATCGTTCCACGGAACAATGTGCCGGCTTCCGTGATTCCGATGTGCAAGGGATAATCAACTTTTTCACTCAACATCTGATAGGCTTCGACTGTTCTTTCAATGTCAGAAGCTTTCAATGAAATCATGATGTCCTTGAAACCATATTTTTCCAAAATCTTCACATGTCGCATGGCAGATTCCACCATGGCTTTGGCAGTCACTTTGCCTTTGTATTTTTTCAAAATATCTTTTTCCAGAGAACCGCCATTGACTCCGATGCGGATTGGAATTTTTCTCTTCTTAGCTTCCAACACGACCATTTTTATTTTCTCCTCATCCCCGATGTTGCCGGGATTGATCCTGAGTTTGTCGATTCCTTGTCTCATGGCCTCCATGGCAAACTCAGCTGAAAAATGGATGTCTGCCACCAAGGGAATGGAAATCTGTTTTTTGATCGCTCCCAAAGCCTGGGCCGCCACCATGTCAGGCACCGCCACGCGGATCATCTCACAACCAGCCATCTGCAATTGCCTGATCTGTTTCACAGTCGCCTTCACATCGCGCGTATCCGTCGTGCACATTGACTGGATCACCACCGGCGCATTGCCGCCAACAAAAATATTTCCCACTTTGATCTTTTTCGTTTTTCGCCTTTTAACCATAACACAAGAAATTTAATTTTAAATTTTAAATTTTAAGTTTGAAATAAATTCCAAATAAGCAAACATATGACTTACGCGTTTGTCCGAGCCAAACATCAGGTGAGGTCAGTTCAAAGATTATTTTTGTTTCATAAAAACCCGTGCATGATGAACTTTGATGTTTGGTGAGGGCAAATGCGTAAGTTCTAAAACATTGAAATAATTTAAAATTTAGAAATTTGATATTGATTTAAAATTTTAAATTTCAAACTTAAAATTAATCATTATGTTTCTCTTTCCTCCAAATATTCCACCAACCCGATGCAGAATTCTTTGGCCTCGGGAAGAATGATCGCTTTTTCAATTTCACACTTGCCTTTGTTCAAGCATTCCAGTGCCATTTTTTCAGCCTCTGCCAACGCGCCTGTCGTTTTCAAAATATTCTTGAACGCTTCGATTTCTTTTTTGGTCAGATTCTTTTTTCCCAAAATGCCACTCAATTGTTTTCTTTGTGCAGGCGTGGACAATTGCCTGGCCTTGACCACCAACAATGATTGCTTTCCTTCCTCAATGTCAGATGCCACCGACTTTCCAATTTTCTTTTCATATCCGAACACACCCAAAACATCATCTTGGATTTGGAAAGCGATTCCCAACGGCACAGCATAGCCGCTCAGAGCTTGCAACGTTTTTTTGTCGCTGCAACCCGCCATCATCGCACCAAGATGCAGCGGACCTTCAAAAGTGTAGCGCGCGGTTTTGTTTTCATACATTTTCAAAACATCTTCCTGGGTCACATTTTTGCCATATTCAATGGCAATGTCCTGTGATTGTCCGATGATGGTGGTGGCCACAATTTTTTGCAATTGCAAAACGACTGCAGCAGTTTCCTGACAAGAAAATCCGGCTTCCAAAACAATTTTGTTGGCCATAACATGCAAAAATTCACCGCCGATGATGGCGATCGATTCTCCAAAATGCTTGGCTTGCTCAGGCGAAAGTTTTTTCTGCCATTTTTTCTCCAGCATTTTATGTAAAGTTTTTTCTCCGTGTCTCAAATCTCCACGATCAATGATGTCGTCGTGCACCAACAAAAAAAGATGCACCAACTCGATGGCAGCAGCCACTTTCAAGATTTTTTTCTTCTCCTTGCCGCCTACACCGAAATATGCCCAACACAAAAGAGCGCCACGGATTCTTTTGCCTCCCGCCAGCGCAATGGTTTTCATATGTTCCAAAGCCTCGGCAATCAGTTTGTCATTTTTCAAGGCATCAGCAATCGCCACATCAAATTGATGCCCGAGTTCCCTGTCAATGGCAACTTTCAAACCGCCCAGCTTTTGCTGAAAATTCATAATATGTCATCAATAATGCTCAGATTTGCTCTGCCAACAGGCAGTTTCAATTCATTTAATTGTATCATCAAAAGCGAATATGGCAAGAAGCCAAATTGCAAAACGCTTGACATAATCCCATTTTTAGCGTATGATGCAGCATGGCTCTAATGAGTCAAGCATTACTGACCAAAAATCAGAAAGTATTTTTAACAATTCATAAGCCCTATTGGGCAACCCAAAGGAGGCAGTCATGACAGGACAGATTTTCACGGAAAGCGAAAAAGGCATCAACAATATTTTGCAAGGCTTCAAAGAAGAATACGGATTCAGGGAGTCTGAAATATATTGGAGAGTTGTTGAAGTTAAAGAAAGAACTCTTGTCTGCATCTTCCACGAGAAGATTGCCAAATTGATTGAAGAAAAATTTGCAACCAGAAATTCCAACCAGGAAAAAATCACGGTTGCACATACACCAATAAAAAAATGGATTGTAAACATTTCTTCAAACGGCTATGAATCCACATTCTTGCTTGGCCTGTTAAGTGAGATCAATATTGATCTTAAAAATAATAAGGCAAAAAAGATAGCAGACAACAAAATGCATATTCAAAATGTCCTTGACGACTACAAGTCAAGAAAGGATGTTCCAGCATTTGCCTCAAAAGTCTACTACCGCAAGAAAGTGTATTATGTTTCATTAAAAATAAACGGGGAGAAAAGATTCCTGTCAGGAGGTTCTCCCGAGAAAATGAAACAGGAAATCAGTGAAAAACTGACTGCCACCCTAAGGGAAATGCTGCATGAAAAAATGTTGAAAAATGAAGTGCAGCGTGCCATGAAAAGCATCGGCATTGAAATACCAGTCTGTATCGAAATAAAAACTGGGCATGACAAATTCTCTCTGTTCGTGAAATTCAAAGATTTCAAGATGGAACTTCATGGGACAGGATCTTTAGCGCTATGCGAAAAGATCAGGGACAACATACCAGCATTTATCATGATGCTCAAGTAGAAAACGAAAGGAAACGTTCACGAACGTTTCCTTTTTTCATATCCAAAAACTATTGATTATTTTTTTATTTGTGTTAGACTATCCACTGTTACCATTGGCGCCATCGTCTAGTGGCTAGGACATCAGGTTCTCATCCTGGTAACAGGAGTCCGATTCTCCTTGGCGCTACAAATTTTTAAAAGCCCCTTTTCCATGGGGCTTTTAAATTTGTCTAGCGACAGTGAGAATCGGGCGGGCGCGAGTAGGATGCGAGGAATACGAGCATTCTGTGTGTAGCGCCCCAGCTTCGAGTCGGAGCGAAGAAGCAATTCTCCTACGGGCTACGAACAGACAAAAACACCCATTTTATGTGGGTGTTTTTGTAATATATTGTCCTCTCTGACTTTTTTTGTTTTGCCTATTTCCTTTTTCGGCACGCTTCGCAATCGAAGAACTATGATTGCTCGCTCGTACTCGCTCTCGCTGCGGATGGCCTCAAAAGAAAACAGGCAAATCAAAAAAACAAAAGTTAATATTTGAAACCATATATCCTGTGTGACCCGTTTTTGTTTTGCATATATTTTTGACAAAAGAAAAACCCCATTAGCAATTTATATTCTCATTCGAGAATAGCATTGATTTCAATGCGCTAATGGGGTCTAACCGACACAAAGGAAAATCGGGCGACTTCTGTGAATGTTGAGCTT
>JAQTLF010000045.1 GCA_028715015.1 Candidatus Moraniibacteriota bacterium
GAAAGCCATAGTCAATGGCCAGCTTTGAAAGCACCCTTCTCAATTGGTTCCAATATGGCTGATCACCTGGCAACAAATCGCGCATACCTCTTGGAGGCTGCATCAAAATTTCTTCCTCAACTTGAGCCTTGGCTTTTTCTTTGGAAGCTTTTTTGGGCTGGGCAGCTTTGGCAGATTTTGTTGCAACTGTTTTTTTGTCCATTTTTTTCATACCATCCTTCTTTATGATTTTAACTTTTGATTGAGCCATATGGTCGCACAAGTTCGAAAGTTCATAAAGTTGCAAGTCATAAAGTATTAGATTTTTGTATTTACTTTATAAACTTTAAAAACTTGATGGACTTTTAACTTTCTAAATCATTTAAAAACTATATACAAGACACGAATTAAAAACTAATTATATAAAAATATTTAACACTATAATATTTCCGCTTTGGAGAACGGCCAGGCGCGGATCAAAACCTTGCCGATGACATCATATTTTGGCAAAGGTCCCCAAGCTCGGGAATCATGCGAAAATTGTCTATTGTCACCCAACACGAAATATTCCTGATCACTCAACGTCATTGAAACATCTCCGCTTGTAGACAGACCAGCTGGAAGATAGGTATGCTCATCCAAAACAAAACCATTGGGATGCTGCGAATTGAAAATGGTCACAATTCCTGATTTCACTTCGACTTTTTCTCCAGGAAGACCAATCACCCTTTTGATGAAAAACTGGCTTGGATCTCTGGGATAGCGGAAAACCACCACATCGCCACGGCTCAAATCTTTGAATGAATTAACATCGAAAAGATGTGTGCCGCCAACATCAACGCTTGTTTTTTTATATCCAAGTTCATTGACAATCAGATAGTCGCCATCTTTGAAATTCGTTTCCATGCTGGCTCCTTGCACAAAAAATGGTTGGAAAAGAAAAACTCTGATAGGCACGATGATGACCAATGCCCAGATAAACACTTTGATAACCTCCCAAAGAAAACTACCAACACCGTAATATATTTCTTCTTCATTATTGTTCTCTTGGATTTTGTTGTCCGCATTTGTCATATTTGTTTGGGAAAAATTTAAACCACGCCATCTGTCCATTTTTTGAGGCAAATGACTTGGCCATGTTTTTTTGCTTTGTTTGCAACAATTGTACCACGCAAAAGGCCTGATTGCAAGGGTTGTTTTTCAGCTCAAATCAGCTGTTTTTTGACATTTTTGCTTATTTTGCGTACCATTAAGTGATGGATAGTCTTAGAAAAAAACCGATTGCGGCGCCTCCAGAAATTCCTACGCCAGCAGTAAAAAAAACTTACATCCCCCATTATTCATCAAGGGAGGAACTTTATATTCCCAAAGAAGAAACGTTGCCGGTTCCAAAAGTAGCAACATCGCCAAAAAACAAAAACCGGCTGAGAAAAATTCTTTGGCTGATTCTTCTGATCATCGTCTTGTCGATATTTTCCTACCTGACATTTTTTTTGTGGAAAACATATGCGGTTTCCAAGAAAATGAATGTATCTTCCCAAACAACATTCAGCCAAGACATCAAGACGTTGATCGCCCCAGTCATTCCAAGCACTGAAAAACATTTCCTCCAAGGAGAAGACGCCGGACGCGTCAACATCTTGTTGATGGGAGCAGCCGGCGAACATCAGCCTGGCGGAAATCTGACCGACACGATCATGATCATGAGCATCGACACCAAAAACAAAAAAATCGCCTTGCTTTCTTTGCCTCGCGATTTCTATGTGCCGATTCCCCAGACAACTTCTTTCACCAAAATCAACAGTCTATATAAAATAGGTGTCAACAATAACCAAGGGGCGGATCTTGTCAGACAAACCGTGGAAAAAATCACTGATCTTAAAATAAATTATTATGTCACCGTTGATTTTGCAGCTTTTGAAAAAATAATCGACGACATCGGCGGAGTCAACATCATTTCTTCGCGTGACATTTATGACGCACGCTATCCAGGACCAAATTATAGCTATCAGACATTTTCCTTGGCCAAAGGCGCGCATCTGCTGGACGGAAAAACAGCCCTGCAATATGTGCGTGAACGTCATGATGATCCCGAGGGAGATTTCGGCAGAGCCAAGCGTCAGCAGCAAGTCATACAGGCCGTGAAAAACAGAGTGTTTTCCGCTGCCACCCTTTTGAATGTGGTGGCTCTCAACAATGTGCTTGATGCTTTGGGTAACAATGTGAAAACAGACATGTCATTTGACGACATCGATCAATTCATCCAATTGAGCAAGACTCTGGACACGCAAAACATCACCAACGTGGTGGTTGATGCCTGGAAGCCCGACAGTTTGCTCAAAGTTTCACATGTGACTGTCGGCAACGTGCAAGCTTTCATTTTGGTTCCTCGCGTGGGAAACTATAGCGAGATCCAAGATCTGGCCAAAAACATCTTCGATCAAAATGAAATTAAAAAACGCCAAGACGCCATCGTCAACGAATCCGCCAATATTGCCATCATCAACCAAAGCGGAGATGCCAACCTCGGCAACAAGATAAAAAAATTGCTCAGTGAAAAACTTGGAATGAAAGATGTCCATGTGGTATCATCAAAAACAAATGGACTTGCAGCCGCAACGCAGATCAGCGCCAATGTTGCCGGCGAAGGAAAAATATTCACCCTGGACGAATTGATCAAAAAACTTCCCGCCTCGCTTGACCAGCAAAAAAATTCTGCCGACAATGACATCACCATCACACTCGGAAGCGATCTGATCGATGTCTACAAATATGAAGAAGACAGCATCGATGATTTCAACAAAGCACAAGACGACGACATTCAATTTTAAGTTTTAAGTTTAAAGTTTAAAATGAATTTCTAATTGATTAATTTTTAAAATTTAGTAATTTGGATTTGATTTAAAATTTCAAATTTAAAATTTCAAATTTTTCATACGCATGAAACTAATAGTGGCTCTCGGCAATCCAGGCAAAGATTATGCAAAGACCAGGCACAACGCCGGATTTGTGATTTTGGATGAAATGCAAAAAGAATTGTCTTTTCCGGATTTCCAGTTCAACAAAAAATTTGAAGCTGAAATTTCCGAGGCCAATATTGGCGGGGAAAAAACAATTTTGGCTAAACCGCAAACATTCATGAACAACAGCGGAAAAAGTGTGCAAGCGATCATGGACTTTTACAAAATTACACTTGAAAATTTGACCATCATCCACGACGATCTCGACATCGCCTTGGGAGCATTCAAGGTTTCCACCGATTCGTCGGCAGCAGGGCACAACGGCGTGGCTTCGATTTTTGAAACGATCGGCACCCAAAAAATAAAACGCATCCGCATCGGCATTGAAGGTGCGGAGAAAAAACTTGAGCGGCAAATGTCGGGTTGCGATTTTGTGCTGCAAAATTTTTCCGAGGAAGAATTGTCAGCAATAAAAAAACTTGCAGTAGAAATTATTAAAAATATTTAAAAACGGCTTGGGCAGATGCTCAAGCCGTTTTGTTGTTCTTGCCTGCCACCCTGAGTTCAGAGTGGCTTCGTTTTCCAGCTTTCCGCCAGAGACTTTGCCATGTCCTGCAAAGTCACCAACCTGCGAAGCGCCCCTTTTTCTTCTTTCACTTTCTTCATGTGAAACATCCTCCTCACTTTTTTATTTTAACTTTTGCAAACGCTTAGGGTCTGCTGCAAATCTCATGTCTAGATAAAATGTTCTAATTTCGAGCGAAAACCTTGAAAAGTGAGGAGGGCTATTAAAATAACCCGACGAGCTTTGAAAGGTTTGCAGCCGGAATTAGGACATTTTGGCAGACAAGCTATATTTTTTGTTTTATATAAGCGTTGAGATTTGCAGCAGACCCTAATATTTATATCAATATAAAAACATCGTGTCAATATGAAAAAGCGCTGGCAATTTGTCCATCAATTCGGAAATTTCCGAACTGACAAATTCAAATTGCTCAGCGCCTTTTGTTGTGAATCATTCATGATCAGTTACTCTCCTTCCCATATTTGGGTTTCCTGTCGGACCACTTCTTCTGTCCAGCAGCTCCGCCACTGAACATCCATTAATCCTTGCCCGTACGAAATCAGCAAATGCAAACACTGACATCGTGATGAAAATGATTGCCAATGATTCCGCCAACATGATGTTCACCTCCCCTTTTCAAGTCCAAACCAAGATTGGCTGGACTTAATCTTATGTTAAAAAGAACCAACAAACATACAACAATTTTACTCCTGAAAACAGCAAGAGACAATCCTCGAAAAGAACTGTCTCTTGATGTTAAGGCGCGGTATAGGAAAAATGCCTTTACTAGAGGGATATTCGGTTGTATTTTTGTTTCGGGAAAATCCGACCTTCCTACACTCCTATTATACTCCCTTTTTGACTATTTGTCAATATAATGGTTTTATGAGAATATGGTTTATACGAACTTTAAGAGAATTTATTTCACACATTTCCATGAAATATTTCAACGCTTTGAACAAAATTGACG
>JAQTLF010000046.1 GCA_028715015.1 Candidatus Moraniibacteriota bacterium
AAAATCTGCCGGCAGTGAAAAACAGCACCGTCCAGCCTGATGCCACCAAAAAAGTTGCAACTCCTCAGCCAGCTTTGCCGAAAGCTGCTGATTCGCAAAATGCTGCGCAAGATCGCAAAACATTGGTGCGTTCGCAATGGTCGCAGTGCAAGGCCAAGACTTTGCCAGCCACCACAAATTTGTTGTGGAATGTGCAGATCACCGAGGGAATCCCAGCCAAGGGAACATATGCCAAAGGAAATTTGGACAGCGATGCTGCTTTTCCTGTTCATGTGATCATAAAATCCGACAGCCAGATTGTCGATAAAATCAAAGCCATGTTGGCTCCAGGCAAAACCGCCTTCCTTCGTGGAAATTGCACCGAAGTTTCCACCGATGGATCAGTGGTTATCCAAGCATTCTAATGTTTTTGGACAAGAGAAAAAGCGCTCCATTTGGAACGCTTTTTTGTTGCAACAATCTTTTTTATTTTTTTTCGGGGTAGTGGAGAATAACCACTTGCGCGCTGCAATTTTTTTTCACGCATTGCGCTGAATGGCTGATGGACAGAATATTTTTTTGTCCTTTAGTCTCAAGCTCAGTTATAAACTCCACGGCATCATCATAAGCCGCATTGATGGCTTCATAGTAATCGGGTTTGCTTGAAGCTGAAAAGTACGAGGACACCAGGACTTTTTTGGGCTCTTCCATGGTAAGTTTCCCTGGCGCAAGTCCGGTCATGCTTCCCGAGAGGATGTAGGTGCCATCACATGACGCACCCTGAGGACATTGTTGTCCAGCAAAAACTGCTGCACTTAAAGACAATAATGCCACCACGATTGCAAAGAACATTTTTTTCATGAAACACTCCTTTTTGTGCCCTTTTTGGGCGGGATATTTTACAACACTGTAAAGAGCTAGTATGCACCTTTTTTATAATTCTGTAAACAAAATTTAGGGATAAATATCGTGCTTTACTGCTGGGTTTTTTTGATGTAGAATAAGGCAAGAAATAAAGGCTTAAAGCGTATAAAACAATAAGCCCTATGGATTAGGGTTTTGATTTGCGTTCAAATGACTTTATGAACTTTTTAACTTTAAAAACTTTTTAACTAATACCTATGGCACTATTTGGAAAAATATTCGGTTCAAATGATCGTGAAGTCAATAAACTCAGACCGATCGTGGAAAAAATAAATTCGTTGGAAGAAAAAATGATCGCTCTTTCGGATGAAGAATTGAAAGGCAAGGCTGCGGAATTCAGAGAGAGAATAAAAAATGGAGAAACGCTGGATGAGATTTTGCCGGAGGCTTTTGCTGTTGTCCGCGAAGTTGCCAAACGCGTCAACGGCACACGTCATTTTGATGTGCAGATGATTGGTGGAATCGCACTTCATCAAGGAAAAATAACTGAAATGAAAACAGGTGAAGGAAAAACTTTGACTTCAACTTTGCCGATCTATCTTAATGCCATTGAGGGGAAAGGCGTGCACGTGGTCACGGTGAATGACTATTTGGCCAAACGTGACTGCAATTGGATGGGCTCCATCTACTATGCTTTGGGGCTTTCAACTGCTTGCATCATGCATGACGTTTCATATATCTATGAGCCGCAAGTTTTTGATGGAGACGAGGTGAGTGTGGAGATGGAAAATCTTTCGGAAATTTCCAGAAGGGAAGCATATGCAGCTGACATCACCTATGGAACGAACAATGAATTCGGTTTTGATTATTTGCGTGACAACATGGTCCAGAGCGCCGAGCAAATGTCACAGCGCGAATTGAACTATGCGATTGTCGATGAAGTAGATTCGATTTTGATCGATGAAGCTCGCACACCTTTGATCATTTCCGCGCCTGACAGCGAATCGACCAAATTGTATCAACGTTTTGCCCAGTTGGTTCCTCGTCTTCGTGAAAAAGATGACTATGAAGTCGATGAAAAAATGAAAGCTGTCACGTTGACGGAAAATGGAATTTCCAAAGTCGAAAAAGAACTTGGAGTCGGCAACATCTATGAGTTGGGAAAAATAAATTATGTGCATCATCTGGAACAATCTCTCAGAGCGGAAGTTTTGTTCAAGATTGACCGTGACTATGTGGTCAAAGATGGGCAAGTGATCATCGTTGATGACTTCACGGGACGTTTGATGGAAGGTCGTCGCTACAGCGATGGACTTCATCAAGCAATCGAGGCCAAGGAAAACGTGGAAGTCCAAAAGGAATCACGCACTTTGGCAACCATAACATTCCAAAACTATTTCAGGATGTACAACAAGCTTTCCGGCATGACAGGAACAGCTTCAACCAGCGCCGAAGAATTTTCAAAAGTATACAAAATCGATGTTTTGGAAATTCCGACCAATAAAGTTTTGATCAGAAAAGATTTGGCAGATGTGGTCTATAAAACTGAAAAAGGAAAATTTGATGCGATCGTGCAGACAATCAAAGAAAACCATGAAAAAGGTCAGCCATTTTTGGTCGGAACCATCGCCATCGAAAAATCAGAATATTTGAGCGCACTGCTTGAACGCGAAGGAATCAAACACGAAGTCCTTAATGCCAAACATCATGAAAAAGAAGCTTCAATCATTGCTGGAGCTGGTCAAAAAGGCGCGGTGACGATTGCCACCAATATGGCCGGTCGCGGAACTGACATCAAGCTTGGCGAAGGTGTCAGAGAAGTTGGCGGACTATATATCATCGGTACTGAAAGGCATGAGGCTCGTCGCATCGACAACCAGCTCAGAGGACGCGCCGGTCGCCAGGGTGATCCTGGTGTCACGCAATTCTATGTTTCATTGGAAGATGAACTCATGCGAAGATTTGGCGGAGACCGTTTGAAAAACATGATGGACACTCTTGGCTTGCCTGAAGATCAGCCCATCCAAAATGCCATAATTTCACGCACCATTGAAAGTGCCCAATCAAAAATCGAAGGCTACAACTTCGACATCCGCAAGCACGTTTTGGACTATGACGATGTGATGAACAAGCAGCGCGAAGTTGTATACAAAAAACGCAAAGAAATTCTGGCTGCGCAAGATGTCAAATTGGAAATTTTGCAATACATTGAAGAGGAAATCGAACGCAACATCTCAGTGCATTGCACCGGTGAGGAATTTCAATGGGACATCGATATCATCGTCACGGAATTGCAAGGAATTTTTCCATTCAATGAACAGGACAAGAAAAAACTGGAGCAGATCCGCGATGACAAATCAAAAAACACCGCTGAAAAAATTTCACTCATGATGGACTATGTCATGGGCAAAGCCAAGGAGGCTTACATCCAGAAGGAAAAAGAAATCGGAGCTGAAATTTTGCGACAAATTGAAAAAGCGATCGTGTTGCAGACCATTGACACTTTGTGGATGAATCACCTGGATGAAATCGACTATCTAAGACAAGGAATCGGTCTGCGAGGCTATGGTCAGCGCGATCCGTTGATCGAATACAAGCGCGAAGCTTTCCATATGTTTTCACACTTGATGGAAAACATGCGCTCAACCACGGTGCAGACAATTTTCAAAGTTTCCATGGTTTCAGCCACTCCTGCTGCCCAAACTGAAACCCAACAAAAAAACATCCAATTCCATGGGGCCGAGGAAAATGTTTCACAATTCGGCGCAGTGACTAATGAAAATTCTTCCGGCAATGAAGCTTCTGCTCCACAAAAACCGCTTGAAAACAAAAACAACATTGGTCGCAATGACCCCTGTCCTTGCGGCAGCGGCAAAAAATACAAGAAGTGCTGCGGTAAAGACGCATAAAAGCAAAAAAAGCTTTAAATGAAAAGGAAGCTCCTGAAGAAATTTGTGGAGCTTTTCTTTGTATATTTATTTAGGTGGATTGTTTGCAATTTTTTTTGTATAATTCATGTATGCATTATTTATCATTTGAAAAATCAGTGGGCTGTGTGATTTACAGGAAGCAGCAGGATCAAATCTTGTTTCTTTTGGTGCAATATCGTAGTTGGCAGTGGGACTTTCCCAAGGGACATGTGGAAGAAGGTGAAAATGAGCAGCAGACCATGAGAAGGGAAGTTGAAGAAGAAACCGGAATCACTGATCTTGTGATTCTGCCTGATTTCAGAACGCAGGTTAGATATTTTTATACTGCCAAAGGAAACGAAAAGAGGGAACGGGAAGCGCGAGGCGAGGGAATTTATATTTTCAAAAAAGCCGTGTATTATGCGGCGGAAACTTCCAATGAAAAAGTTGTTG
>JAQTLF010000047.1:0-2532 GCA_028715015.1 Candidatus Moraniibacteriota bacterium
TCGCATCAAGGAGTTTGGCTTCAATGCGGTCAAGAAAAAGGCGGCTTTGAGTTGGGTTGCTCTTTTGATCAATCAATTCAACAATGCGCTGGCCTGGATTTTGCTGGTGGCAGGCGGGCTGGCATTTTTGTTCCATGAATATCGCGACACCACCATCATTTTGATAATTGTAGGAATAAATGCCTTGATAGGATTTTTGCAGGAATTCAAGGCGGAAAAAACTTTGGAAAACATCCGCAAGTTGACGGCTGACAAGGCGGTGGTTTTTCGAGATGGTGAAAAAAAAGAAATAGATGCGAAATTTTTGGTTCCTGGAGATGTCGTGTCGCTGGCCTCGGGTGATCGTGTGCCGGCTGACGGATATATATTGGAAGGATATGATGTTTATGCCAACGAATTTGTTTTCACCGGCGAATCGAAACCTGGCAAAAAAAATGCAGGTGCCATCGCTGAAAAAAATCTTACTTTGGCAGACACTGACAATATGCTTTTCATGGGAACATCGCTCACGCGGGGGCAGGCCTTGCTTTTGGTCACCGGCACCGGCATGGGAACCGAACTTGGGAAAATCGCAGATCTGGTCAATGATGTCAAAGAAGAAGAAACACCAATGCAAAAACAGATGCGTGTGTTGGGCCGGGATGTTACCATTTTGTCGTTGCTGATCGGATCATTGGTCATGATCGCCGGACATTATTACAAAGTTTCTTGGTATGAAAATTTTCTTTTCGCTTTGGCTCTGGCTGTTTCAGTGGTGCCGGAAGGTTTGCCGGCTGCCATTTCGGTTGCGCTTTCTTTGGGTATGCGCAAACTTCTCAAGAAAAATGTGCTGGCCAAAAAATTGAATGCCGTGGAAACATTGGCTTCGGTTTCAATCATCTGCACTGACAAGACCGGCACCATCACGCGCAATGAATTGACCGTGACCAACGTCATCGCAGGCGGCAAGGAGTTTGCTCTTGATGGAAGCGGCTATGCTCCCAAAGGAAATTTTTATCTTGGAGGAAAAAAAATCAAGGCGGCTGAATTTCCAGAATTGGAAATGATTTTCAAAATAGGAACGCTTTGCAACGATTCTTCTTTGGTGAAAAAAAATGATCAATATCAGATCGTGGGAGATCCGACCGAGGGAGCCATGATTGTGGCTGGTCAAAAATATGATTCCAGACAAAAATATTTTTTCACCAATCAGGAAAAGATCGACGAGATCCCGTTTTCTTCCGAAAGGATGCGCATGGATGTTGTCTATCGCGACAAATTGTCAAAAAAAGTTTCTGCCTATGTCAAAGGTTCGCCGGATGTGCTTTTGGAAGCATGTTCACACAAGCTTGTAGATGGGCAAGTGAGTGAATTTTCTCAGGCTGAAAAAATGGCAGTCAAAAAAACATATGACCAGATGTCTGCCCAGGCTCTGCGCGTGCTGGCTTTTGCATGCAAAGATCTGACAGGCATCAGTCAAAGTTCATTTCTTCGCGAAGCAGAAAGCGGATTGGTCTGGGTTGGTTTGATGGGCATGATTGATCCGCCAAGAAAAGATGTGGCGCTGGCAATCAAAGAATGTCATGCATCAGGCATCAAGGTCATCATGATTACGGGCGACTATGAAGTCACGGCTGAGGCCATTGCCAAGAATGTCGGTTTGATCGGCAAGGAAAATTATGAAGTTATCAATGGAAAAATTCTGAATGTTTTGAAAGATGGTGCCTTGTTGAAAAAAATAAAAGAAAAGGACATTGTGTTTGCCAGGATAACTCCTGAACAAAAACTCAGGATTGCCACAGTTTTGAAAAACAGCGGGGCAGTGATCGCGATGACGGGCGACGGAGTCAATGATGCACCAGCCCTCAAAAAAGCTGACATAGGGGTGGCCATGGGCGTCATAGGAACCGATGTTGCCAAAGAAGCTTCGGACATGATTTTGTTGGATGACAATTTTGCTTCCATCATCAGGGCGATCAAGGAAGGACGCACCATCTATCAAAATTTGAAAAAATTCGTGCACTATGTTTTCACTTCCAATGCTTCTGAATTTTTCACGGTCGTTATCGGTGTGCTGCTGCAGATTCCAGCTCCGATTGCGGCGGTCCAAATTTTGGCCATTGATTTGGGAACTGATATTTTTCCTTCATTTTCATTGGGACTTGAGCCTTCGGAACCGGATGTGATGAAAAGAAAACCGTTCAACAGCACTGAAAAAGTGTTGAATGCCAAAGGTGCTTGGAGGATAATCAGGATCGGAATGATCATGGCCATCGGAGCTGTTGTTGCCTTTATTTTGGCCATGAAAAGGGGTGGTTGGGATTTTGGCAATAAAATCGATCCTTCGAGCGTATTATATATCAAGTCAACAAGTGCAGCTTATGCCGTGCTTTCCATGACCCAGATGGCAAATCTTTTGCAATCGAGAAGTGAGAGGCTTTCAGTTTTTACGATAGGTTTTTTCAGAAATAAATATGCCATAGGCGCAATTTTTATTTCAGTTGGAATTTTGCTATCGTTCATGTATGTTCCATTCTTCAGATTGTATCTGCA
>JAQTLF010000047.1:2632-4188 GCA_028715015.1 Candidatus Moraniibacteriota bacterium
TGGAAATTTGTTGGAGGTTGGAGCAGGAGTTCCACTTATCAAGGCCGTGAATTTGGCGGCGGAAAATGGACTCTCTGGCATGGAATCGTTGGCTGGAGTTCCTGGAACTGTTGGTGGGGCTGTGCGTGGCAATGCCGGAGCGTTCGGCTCTGAAATATGTGCCTGCGTGGACAGCATCACGGCTTTCGACTGTGAAAAACTTGAAAAAGTTTCTTTGAAAAACACGGAATGTTGTTTTGACTATCGTTCAAGCGTTTTCAAACACAACAAAAATCTGGTGGTGGTGGCTGCAACTTTTTCTTTGCAACAGGGAAATGCCGAAGAGATCAAGGAAAAAGTCAAAAACACGATCACCAAACGTGTCGGCAGCGGTTTGCATGGAGTCAGAAGTGCCGGATCGTTTTTCATGAATCCATTGGTGGAAAGTAAAGATCTTTTGGATCAATTTGAAAAAGACAACGGGTCGCCATCGCGCAATGGAAAAATTCCTGCCGGATGGATCATTGATCAAGCTGGTCTGCGTGGAAAAACCATTGGCGGGGCCGGCATCAGTGACAAGCATGCGAACTACATCGTCAACAATGGCGACGCGACCGCGGAAGATGTTATAATACTGGAGAGCTATATCAAACAGCAGGTGCGTGACAAATTTGGGGTCCAACTGGAATCGGAAGTGAATCACGTGGGATTTTGAAAACAGTAATTTAATTTTTTAAATACAAAAACGTATGAGTACGACAGAAAACGTGAGGTTCTTTTTCAAAGGGTTAGGGGTGGATGCGAAGACTCGGGAATACATCGAAAAAAGATTGAGCAGTCTGGACAACAAATTCATGGAAGAAGTTTTGCAGACAGAGGTTGAAATTGATTTGGACAAAAAAGGAAAATTCAGAGTCGAAGTTATGATCAAGACACCCCGAAACCTTTTCAGGGCTGAAAACACGACTGAAAGCATTGAAGGCTCCATCGATTTGACTGTTGAAGAATTGCAAGAACAAATAACCCATCAAAAGGATAAGGTGAGAACTATCAGAAAAAGAGGCGCCCTGTCTTTAAAGAAAAAGGCTGTGATTGATCAGGCGGCAAGATTCTGATTTTTGGGAAAAATATAAAAATTATGACTTACGCGTTTGTCCGAGCCAAACATCAGGTGAGGTCAGCCCAAAGATTATTTTTGTTTCATAAAAACCCGTGTATGATGAACTTTGATGTTTGATGAGGGCAAATGCGTAAGTTCTAAAAATATCAAAAGAAGGCGCAAGCCTTCTTTTTTGTGGTATAATGGATGGGTAAAATATTAAAAACAAAAACATGAACAAGGGTGTAAAAATATTCGTGGGCGTGGTGGTGAGTTTGGGAATTTTGAGCGGAATTTTTTTGCTTTTTGCCAAGAAAAAAACTCCGACAACTCCGCCTGCTCAGGTTCAAAAAAATCTGCCGGCAGTGAAAAACAGCACCGTCCAGCCTGATGCCACCAAAAAAGTTGCAACTCCTCAGCCAGCTTTGCCGAAAGCTGCTGATTCGCAAAATGCTGCGCAAGATCGCAAAACATTGGT
>JAQTLF010000048.1:0-1415 GCA_028715015.1 Candidatus Moraniibacteriota bacterium
TGGCTGTGGTTATTTTCATGCTCATCTTCTATCGATTTTTGGGCTTGGTGGCTTCATTGGCATTGCTCATCTACACCGGCATGATGATTACGATTTTCAAATTCACAGGAATCACTCTGACACTTTCTGGTATTGCTGGATTTGTGCTTTCGATCGGAATGGCAGTGGACGCGAACATTTTGATTTTTGAACGCACCAAAGAAGAAATCCGTGGAGGACGCAGCATTGCCAATTCCTTGGAAGAAGGTTTCAAGCGTGCTTGGACCTCGATCCGTGATGGAAACATCTCTTCACTTTTGACTGCCGGAATTCTATATCTCATGGGAACCGGATTCGTCAAAGGCTTTGCAGCCTCACTTTTCATCGGAGTTGTGGTTTCAATGTTCACTGCGGTTGTCATCACCAGAACCATGCTCAGATTCATCATCAGTGATTGGATCCACGGACGGACTTGGATGGTGGGAGTGAGGAAGTCAAAAATAACAGAATAAATTTTAAAGGCTAAATTTGAAATTTTAAATCAAGGCTAAATGACTAAGTTTTAAAATTTAATCATTTAAAATTCAATTCAAACTTAAAACTTTAAATTTAAAAATTATTGCAATGTTTAACATCATTTCCAAAACAAAATACGCTTATTTTTTTTCAGGAACACTGACCGTGCTTAGTATTTTGAGTTTATTCGTGTGGAGTTTGAAGCCGGACATCGATTTTACTGGAGGAACACGCATGGTAGTCAAATTCGCCAACAACATTCCTGCCAAAGAGGAAGTTAGCGGAATTCTGAGCAGTCTTAATCTGAGAAGCCTTACTTTGCAAAGTTCCGAAGGCAATTCCATGATCGTTCGCTATGCTGCCGATGATGACAAAACAAACACGGATGTGTGGACTGCGATTAATGGAAAATATCCTGATGCAAGCCAATCCAGCGTCGATTTCATAAACTCCACTGTTTCCAAGGAATTGAAATCAAAATCATTCAGCGCCATCATCTTGGCAATCTTGACCATCATGGCCTATATCGCTTGGGCTTTCCGTAAGGTTTCCAGGCCTGTTGAATCCTGGAAATATGGAGCAGGCGCAGTCATCGCTTTGGCACATGATGTTCTCATCACGGCCGGGGTTTTTTCCGTGCTGGGACATTTCTATGGAATCGAAGTCGGCATTCCTTTCATCGCAGCCTTGCTGACAATTTTGGGATTTTCAGTGCACGACACGATTGTGGTGTATGACAGGACGCGAGAAAATTTGCTCAGAAGTTCCAGCAAAGAACTTTTTCCTGATGTGGTGAACAAAAGTCTCAATGAAACATTGGTGCGTTCAATCAACACTTCGCTGACAGTGATCATAACTCTTCTGGCAATCTATCTTTTTGGCGGAGTTTCAATCAAATATTTTTCACTGGCACTCTTGGT
>JAQTLF010000048.1:1515-3928 GCA_028715015.1 Candidatus Moraniibacteriota bacterium
TGAACAAAAGTCTCAATGAAACATTGGTGCGTTCAATCAACACTTCGCTGACAGTGATCATAACTCTTCTGGCAATCTATCTTTTTGGCGGAGTTTCAATCAAATATTTTTCACTGGCACTCTTGGTCGGAGTGACATTCGGAACATATTCATCAATTTTTGTGGCCTCAGCTCTTTTGGTCACAAGTTATGAATTGACGATGAAATATAAAAAATAATCAATAATTTCTAATATCTAATAACCAATATCTAAATAATTTCTAATGACAAAATGTCAAATTTAAAAAATGGTAATTTTTGCATTAATTGGAAATTAGTAATTATTAATTAGAAATTTATATATAAATTTATGAGCATTTTAGACTCTTTCAAAAAGAAAAAATCAGCTGATGGAAAAAACGTCAACCCTCTTGATCCTCAAAATATGGGATTTATGCAGAGAATGGCCATGAAAAAGTTGGAGAAAATGAGCCCTGAAGAAAGGGAAAAACTGATGAAAAAAGTCATGACTCCTGACAACATCCAAAAAAACAAAAAAGATATTTTGCAGACAATCGAGCAGATGCAAAAAACCGGACAGATGAATGCGCATCAAGCTTTTGAAGCCAAAAAGAGATTGGGATTGCTGTAGAAATCATGTCACATGAAAATAAAAAAGCCGGGAAGTGTTTCACTTCGCCGGCTTTTTTTCAGCGTTTTTTCTTCATCACATACATGTGCGCATCTGCACTGCTGGATACGCTCATGTGTAATTTTGTGGCATATGTTTGCAGTTCGTCACTGCCATGGTTTGCGATTGTTTTTGAAACTTTTTCAAAAGCGCATCCATAGCTTACTGACATTTGCAAGGTGGTCTGCCCAACAGTCACTGGGAAAGTTGTTATTTTTTCCCTTAGTGATGTCATAAACTCCTCTGGAGAATTTGTGATACCTATTGCCTCAAATTCATCCCCGCCAGTGCGCATGATGTGATCGTGGTCACGGAAAATTCTTCTAATGAAAAATGCTGCATGCTTGATGACTTCATCTCCAGCGGCATGTCCATAGGTGTCATTAACCTCCTTGAGTTTGTTCACGTCCATCATGACGCTGAAGATGTGCGCATTTTCGCGCCCCGCCTGCTTCACTGCTTTCAAAGCTGCCGTATCCATAAAATTACGATTGTTCAGCCCGGTGAGCGGATCAAGGCAACATAATTTTTCCAAAACCATGTTTGCCTCATTCAATGCACGTCTGTCTTTGGCGGCTCTTGTCCACAAAATGGAAAAACTTATTGTTCCACAAAAACCCAGCAGCACGGCCATGGTTATGAACAATACCGGTTCTTTGACGAGGTCATCCATGAATATATAGCAGACTATTCCTGGTGTTGATGATATGAGAATGCAAATCAGTATTCCAACAATCATACGGCATTTTTCCCCAAGTTTTAACCACCACGTATACATCCGATCCTCGGTTTTGCTGATAGACATTGGTCACCTCCAGATTTTGGTTTTAAATAACAAGTTCCAGGTCGCACTTCGATTTATTATCAAAGTGAATTGGTAGAATGCACCCAAAATGCTTTTTTGTCAATATTGGGGTGGCTGAGGGGTGATTGTTGCAAAAAGGCGTTTAACTTGATAATATGTATGTACTTGCAAAGAATAAGATGGATATATTTCAGACGACAACATTAGTATAATATTTAAATTGAGCAAAAGAAATAATATGCTTAAAGATAGGATAACCAGGATAAAGGAAAATTCATTGATGGAAATCGGTAATGCCACATCGATTGAAGCTATTGCGGAATTGCGGATCCAATTTCTTGGTCGCAAGAGCGAATTCACGGGCATCTTGAAAGGGCTCAAAGAATTGCCTGAAGATGAGCGCAGAGTTGTGGGAAATTTGGCCAACACGGTCAAAAATGAAATCGAAAGCGTTTTTGCTACCAAAGAAAAAGAACTCAAAGAAAAAAGTTTTGACTTTGAGGCGGAAAAAATTGATGTGACCATGCCAGCTCGGAAATTGCAAAGTGGTCATTTGCATCCTTTGACAAGAATTCAAAATGAAATTGAAGACATCTTCACTTCAATGGGATTTGAAATTGCAGATGGCAGGGAAGTTGAGGATGAATTTCACAATTTTGATGCGCTTAACATTCCCAAAGATCATCCTGCTCGCGACATGCAGGATACATTTTGGTTGAAATCCAAAATCCAAAATCCAAAATCTCAAAAAGAAGACAGAATATTATTGAGAACGCATACTTCCAATGTGCAGGTCCGCTTCATGGAATCACACACTCCGCCATTCCGCATCATCGCTCCCGGCAGGATCTATCGTAACGAAGCGACTGACTCAACACATGAACACACTTTCCATCAGTTCGAAGCTTTGGTGGTGGGCGATGACATCAACGTGGGAA
>JAQTLF010000049.1 GCA_028715015.1 Candidatus Moraniibacteriota bacterium
TGTCTGAAAAAAACTGACAATTCGCGAAGATTGACACCTTCCCACAGATGCTGGATTTCTTTCACCAGATTGGGAGTGGCGCTTTCAAGTTCGATCTTCAGCGGCACAAAACCTTTTTCCTGCAAAAGCAAAGTTGCAGCCTCGGTGTTGGTCGCATCTATCTTTCCTTTGACAACTTCCCCGCTCGAACTTTTTGCCTGGAATAAAAATTTCATATTAGTTAAATAATTTTCTGGTTAAATAATTTCGCCTCTATCTTTTTGATATCAACATTTGCAAATATTCTTGATTTTTGGCATAGACCAAGGCGTCGTCCATCGTTATGAGTCCTCGCTGGATCAGGTCTGCCAAGGATTTGTCCAAAGAAACCATGCCTTCGCGGAGATTCGTTTCAATCACAGAATCAATCTGATATGATTTGTTTTCGCGGATAAGATTTTCCACCGCATGGTTGTTCATCATAACTTCCATGGCCGGAATTCGACCGCCACCGATTCTCGGCACCAATCTTTGTGAGACGACACCCAGCAAAACACTGGCCAATTGCGATCTGACCTGGTTTTGTTGATGGGCTGGAAAAACATCAATGATCCTGTCCACAGTCTGCGAAGTATCATTGGTGTGCAGCGTCGCCAAAATCAAATGGCCTGTTTCAGCAGCTGTCATGGCTGTGCTGATCGTTTCAAGGTCGCGCAACTCTCCGATGAGCACCACATTGGCATCTTCACGGAAAACACTGCGCAAGCCCTCGGCAAAAGTTTTCGTGTCGCGCCCAACTTCGCGTTGATTTATGATGCATCTGTCCTGTTCATAGATATATTCGATCGGATCTTCGACTGTGATGATGTGCTTGTCCTGATTGTGATTGATAAAATCAATCAAGGCTGAAAGCGTCGTTGATTTTCCATGCCCCACCGGACCAGTCACCAAAAGTAATCCTTGAGCATTCTTGGTGAAATCATACAAAGTCGACGGGACATTGAGTTCTTCCAGAGTGCGCACAGTTCCCGAAACCATACGCATCGCCACGCTCAAATTTCCCTGCTGATAGAAAATATTGGTTCGAAATCTGGCTTTGTCTTCAAAATTGTAGGAAAAATCAACCTGTCCTTCATTTGTCAATTTCTTTTTGTTCTCCTCGCTCATCAAAGCCTCACTGAGCGATTGCGTGTCAGCTGCAGACAAAACCGATTCCTGCGTGAGAGGATACAGTTTTCCATCCAAACGCAAAGTCGGATATCTTCCCACCACCAAATGCAAATCGGACGCACCTTGTTGGGCGGCCATGCGCAAAAGATTTTTTATTCTTTGTTCACTGTCTGTGTTGGACATTTTTATTTTTTATTTTTATTTGCGATTTATTTTCAGTCAATTTTAGTATACCAAATTTTTGCATATTCAACAAAGATTTGTTTATCCTTTGTCATCTTCGGTTTCGCCGCCAACGCTCTTACTTCCTTCCGTCACGCGTTCAACTTCTTCCAATGTGGTCAGTCCCAACAAAACCTTGATCACACCGTCTTGTTTGATCGTGATCATGCCTTGGCTTTTGGCATATTTTTCAACTTCAGTTTCCGATCCGTTGTGTTCTGAAATTATTTCTTTCATTTCTTTGTCGATTTCAAGCGCTTCAAAAATCGCGACGCGTCCTTTGTAACCGCTGTTCGCGCAAGCTTCGCAGCCCGCTCCTTTGTAGATATGGAATCCGTCATCCAGATTGAGACCATATTTTTCAACTTCTTCTTTCGGCATGGTTTCGACTTGCGAACGTATGAATGTCAAAACTGATGGCAACATTTTTATTTCCTCTTTGCATTCATTGCAAATCCTGCGCACCAAGCGCTGGGCACCGACCACACGCACCGATGATGCCAACAAAAATGATTCGATTCCCATATCGATCAGACGCGGAATCGCACCGATGGAACTGTTGGTGTGCAAAGTTGAGATGACCAAATGTCCCGTCAAAGCTGCATGGATCGTCAACTCGGCTGTTTCACTGTCGCGGATTTCTCCAACCATGATCACGTTAGGATCCTGACGCAAAATGCTACGCAGCCCGCTGGCAAAAGTGTAGCCGATCTCAGGATTTATCTGGCTTTGATTGATGCCGGAGATTGAATATTCCACCGGATCTTCAAGGGTGATGATGTTTCTTTCTTCTTTGTTCAGAATGTCCAAACAAGCATACAATGTTGTTGATTTTCCTGATCCCGTCGGTCCTGTCATCAAGATGATTCCGAAAGGTTCTTTGATGTTGCGAAGCAAAATTTCTTTTCCTTTGCCCATCAGTCCCATGCTGTCCAAATCGATGACTTTGTTTCCCGTGTCCAAAAGTCGCAGCACCACTTTTTCTCCATCGATGACCGGCAATGTTGAAACGCGGAAATCAACTGCGCGTCCTCTTTCACGGATCTTGAACCTGCCGTCTTGCGGTTTTCTTTTTTCATCGATTTTCAAATTGGAAAGGATTTTTATTCTTGAGACAACCGCACGACCGACTTCTTTCGGAATCGAAAGCGAAGCATACAAAACACCATCGACTCTGAATCTGACGCGATATTCCTTGGCGCCGAAAGGTTCGATATGGATATCACTGGCTTTTCCTTCGATGGCATGCTTTATCACCACACTGAGAAGTTTGGTCACCGGTGCTGATTGGATGGTGCTTGTTTGTGAATTGTCATCAGCAGATTCATCGTTGTAAGTTTCACTCTCAACATCCTCTTCACCCTCCTTGTCTTCCTTGCCGGTCCGTTCATCCTGCAATGACACCATCGCTTCTTCGATCGCCTTTTCCGCTCCACCGGAATATTGCTCGCACATGGTCGCAAACATTTCTTCCGAAACAAGATAGAGATCAAATTCCACATTTCTTCTTTCTGAAATGAAACGCAGAATGTTGAGCGCATTGATGTTGAGAGGATCAACAATGGCGATCTTGGCGCTGTGACCATTTTTTTCAAAAGCGATGATCTTGTGTTCCAAGGCGACATCTTTGGAAATGATGCTGAGAGCATCATCTTCGATTTTGGGAACATCTTGCAAAAAAGGAATGTTCAAATTTTTGGCTTTTGCCGCCAGCGCACTCAAAACAGACGGGTCAAGTTTAGACTTGACCTCCTTGGCTGCAGCATCTTTTTTTTCTTTTTTTTGTGTCATGAGAAAACGAATATTTCAAAATCAATTGGCCATGAACGGATTTGATTTTCCTTTCGCACTGCCACCATTATCATTGCTCAATTGTGATTTGGTGGAAATGTATTGTTGCAAGGTGTTGATGGTCTCGTCATCCAATTTCGGATTGAAGTTTGTCACACTGCCTGCAGCCAATTTGGCTGCATCTTCATAGCCGAAATCGACCACGATGATGGCTGTGAGTGTTCCGTCATCCACCGCAACTCCGTCTTTTTTTTCAGGGATTTGCTTGGTGATGTCGAGACTTTTGACTGTGTTGAAAATCGGCATGTGAGCAAGGCCGTCCAAGAAAATTCTTATTTTTTCATAATTGCCGACCAAGGAAATTTTGGCCGAGGTCGTTTTCACCAAAGATGCAGGAGTTGAAGCTGGAACATTCGGATCAACCACCACAGGTGGCGCAACCACGGTGCTGACTCCGCCCATGGAAACATCAGCCAAAGAAACATTGGCATCGCCAGCCAAATAGTTGATGCTTGCAATGATGCGTTCTTCCACTTTGTTTTCCGGCAGATAATTTTTCACAGACACTTCCCTGTTGCTGCTGTCAGTGAGTTGGTTTCCTAAAGTTTCAATGGCTGCTTGTTTTTCTTGGATAGCTCCAAGTTCGACATT
>JAQTLF010000050.1 GCA_028715015.1 Candidatus Moraniibacteriota bacterium
AATAAAGATCATGGAATTTTCACTCTTGTAATCCTTTAATGTTTTTTCAAAATTAATCTGTCGAGCGCAATATTTCCCATCGCTAAACGAAGAAATTTGGGCAACGTTTGATCTTGTCTGGCAAAGCGTTGTCAATAAAATATTCCCAACCAAATTCTCAGACAACCCGCCTGATTCCGAACTGGCTCCGCCCAAAAATTGTTTGAAATTTGAGCCACCTGTCTTAAATTCATAAAACATCTGACCAGAATTCATGAGCAAGAAGAAAAATATAACCAGGAAAAAATTCATCCAAGTAAGATTCTTTTTTAAAATCAAATACGCACATACAACAAGAGCTACCAAAGGCATCATCACAAATGCCAACGCATGCAACTGAATGCCAACACCCAAACTGATGCCGATAAGAATTGCCCAAAGACGCTTATTTTTGCTGTTTTCATCCATCAGTTCCAAAAGGCCATATACAAAAACAATCACAAAAAAAGATAGCGAATTGGAGTTTACTGCAAATCTGGCGGAATATATTGAAAAATAAGCAATGGAAAATAGGGCGCTTAAAAAAAGTACCGGACCTGAAGAGAAAAATTTTTTCAATAGAAAAAACAAAGCAGGAATCGTCAAAATTGAGAATAACAAATCAGGGTAAGCAAACTTATCAGGAGAATTTCCAAAAATAAGCGCGGCCAGATATCCGAATTGATAATAAATGGGACCAAGATGAAATTGGGTGTTCCCCGCTTGCGCACCCAACAGAATTGGTCCGCTCTTTCCTTGAATCGCATCGCTTATTATATATGCATCCCTTGCCTGGTCCGGACCAAAAAGCAGCCAATCATGAAAATTATATGCGCGCAAAAAAATTCCGACAATCACGATGCCTAAGAGAATCCAACCATCTCTGGTTATTTTTTTTAATTTTTCGTTAAGATGGTTGATCATTTTTATTATTAATTGCTAAATTTATAAATTTCTCACTGGAAGCGTTCATTCATGGATAAAAATTGCATTTCCAACACCTACCGATTCAAATAATAAACATAAACTTGTCCGATTTTTTCATAATCAACATTGTCAATTTTTGATGGTTTATGACTTAAGTAAAACACGGGCTTCTCTGTATCATGAGGACTATCTGTAATTTTACCATAGAATCTGGTTGTGGAAACGCCATTACGTTTAATCAGATATTCAAGCGGAGTATAGACAAAGGCCGAAATATCGTAATCGCCTCCTATATATATGCCGGCACTGCCAAGTGAATTGTCAAGCATATATTTTGCAATTGGCTCAATCTCGCCAAGAACAACTTGGTGGGAATTTATTCCATTTTTCCCATGATAATCATTGCTCAGAGAAAAAAATTTAAATGCGTTTGATGCAATTATTGACCCGATAATCAAAGAAATTAGGACTATTTTTAATTTTGAATTATATTTATCCAAATAATTTATAAATAAGCCCAGAAAAATAAGTGGGACAAAAAATACGATATTGAAATATCTGAATTCCACATCACCCTTTACCACTGGGACCATGACAAAAAAAGATGCTGCAATATATATGACAATCGTACTTATAAATATGCTCCCGTCATTTTTGAATTTTTTTTCTTTCCTATATTCATAAAATAGCAAGCCATAACCAAACAATGAAAATAGTGCTCCTATCATCAAACTGAATCCGAAGAAATAATCCTTTGAATTTTTAATAAAGTCTCTGCTCTTGTCTTTGGCAAATATTTCTTGAGCATACAAAGAGCAGCTATCTTTTCCTAAAGATGATGCGATATAGAAATTTGCCTCTATGTGACAATCAAAATCACGTCCGATTGCAGAGAGAAGAGATACTTGCTGGTCGTTTGCACTATTACTTCCGGAAAAGTATCGAAGAAACACTTTGGTATTTGAAAAATTATTTTCAAATTCATTTATGATTTGACCGCTATTTAAAGCAACAAACACAACAAGGACAACTAGCCATTTTTTCCAAACGATTGTTTTTTCAAAGATGGATAGCATTAGAAAATAAAAACAGACAGCTGAAAACAAAATCATTGAAATTGCATGCAACTGGAAGCCAACCCCGAGAGCAGTGCCAAGCATGACAACCCATACCCATGAAACTTGCTCTTTTTTAATTCTGAATTCATGCAATGCCAAAAGAAAAAGCAGAGTGAAAAATGGAATTGAATTTGAATTCCAAGCAAAATGAGCAAAACGAACTGAGAAAAAAGAGATTGCATACAGTCCGGTCAGTAACAATGAAAGGTTGCGATTAAAATATTTTTTCAAAAAAATAAAGCAAAGCGGTATTGATAATATGGAGAAAATAAGATCAGGATATGCAAGCTTGTCCGGATAGTTGCCAAATAATTTTGCGGATATTATTTGAAAATAATAATACATCGGACCAATGCGAAATTGACCATCAGTTGTCGATGCAGAACCATTCATCGTTGCCCCAAGAAGTGGCCAGGGAGACTTAGCATCAATAACATCCGAAACCAATGCGGCATCCCTGGCTTGATCACCCTTAAAATCAAGCCAATCGTGAAAATTATATGCACGCAAAAAAATACCAACTATCAATATGCACGCCAATATCCAGACAGCCTTTGGTATTTTTCTTAATACTGTTTTAACTTTTTCACATTTATTCATAGCAGTCATATTTATTAAAAAAACATATTCATCTTAAAAATCATCCAGACAAGTGCCAGAGAAAGCAGCCCGAAATAAGCCGCGTTCAAATATTCTATCCCAGTGTTATTTTTTTTGCGAAATAACAGGATAAGAACCATGGGAATTATCAAATATCGCTGTTCCACAAGCAGTGACGGGATTAGTAAAGCAAAGATAAAAGGAAACATCAGCAATGATTTGCCGTCAAATTTCATTAAAAATAAAGTTATACAGCCCCAAAAAATCGCGAAAAGATATACCCAAACATATTTGCCATAAGCAAGCACCAAAGCAATGTTCCTGAGAAACAAAGGGTCTTGGTTATATGCATGCACTGCTGGTTTGAATAATAAAAATGATATTATTGTCACTGCTCCCATCACAATGCCAGCAGCCACTCTACTTTTAAAGAAGGCTATGTCAACTTTGCGCATGGCATCAATAGAAATAGGGAGAAACAATATACCAACTAGGGCTAAAAAAAGATAGACATTCCCCGAATGAAACCCTACTTGCTGCATATTCCTATCGCCAATAGCCACGCCATCATTTAAATAAACGAACAGCAAAAAAATGACAGCCACAACGACATAGCCTGCTCCCTTGCGGATATGGTTACGTATATTTCCAGCTGAAATCAATAACCCATTTTCCATTATATATGTGTACAACCAAAAAAATGGAACCCAGACTATATTGGTTTGCCTGACAGCCAGAGAAATTAAGGCAAAAAGTGCGGATCTTGTGTATTTTTTGGAAAGTGCGAAATAAAATGAAACCAACACTAGCAACAGGGAAAAAATATCCGTATAGACAAAGGGAAAATAAAAGAAAGTAAGTGGCAAAAAAACATATTGAAGAGTTTTTGTGTATGAATTATTATTATCAATTCTTTTTTCTATCAAATAAAAAATCCATATGGAAATTGAGGACAACAATAAACTGACAACGCGAATTTGCTTCAGACTTGAAATATCAAAAGCGTTAGCAATAAATGCTATAACAGCATGATATCCTGGAATAGTGGTCAGAGCTGGAATAATTTCATAATTTCC
>JAQTLF010000051.1:0-1492 GCA_028715015.1 Candidatus Moraniibacteriota bacterium
AGTCTTGATGCCGAAAACCCGTTCTTGATTTCTGAAATTTGTTTTTGCAAAAAATGCGATTTCATTATTTCTAGCCATAATAACTAACGTTGTAGTTTATTTTTATTAAAATGCATTTTGAATTTATGTTTGCATGTTTATATTTTTACATGCTTGAATGTTTTATTCTATGGGCAAATTTGCAGGTGCGCCACCACGCTTGGCTTCCACGCGGGAAAGTGATGGAGCCATCACGTTCATGTCAGGCATATGGAAAAGTGTGGCCAATTCTTCGGCGCTGAACACCAGCATTGCACCATCACTATTTCTGTTGCGATAGCGTCGCAATATTTTTAGTTGACGATAACGCAAACGATTTTTTTGATTGAACCAATTGGCAAAAGTTTTGGAGGTATTGTCAGGCTTAATACTGTTCAGATTGTCATCATTGAATTGTTTTATGCTTCCCCAAAAAGCTGAAACACCGAGAGCTTTGTTGTAATTTTCTCTGCGTCCCAGATAAATAAAGCGTCCCTTGGTGTCGAATTGTAATTTTCCCAAATTGTCTTCCACAGCTTTCAAAACATCCCTTTCCCCAGGGGAAAGGCGGGTGTCCAATGGCTGCTCATCCTTTTTCTTTTCAGCTGGAAATTCAACCGGCTCATGTAAACCTTTGTACAAATGAGTTAGCACATCGGTAATGTCTCCCCATATTCTTTCCCAAAGACCTTTTTCTTTTTTTTCTTTTCCTTTCAATTTGTCTGTAAGTTTTTTTCCTTCTTTTCCAGCCCAAGCCGGTGAAGTTGGGGCGATGACCCATTGCAACCACATCTGCTGACCAGGACCAATTTTGCCCATCACTTCCAACAAGCCCGACAAAGGATCGATCATTGTTCCTGTAATATCCTCTTCGAAAGATTTGTAAGTTCGAATTGGAAAAGCTGGATCCTTTTGAAAGGTCATGTCAGCTCCCCATAAATCCCATTGCGCGTTGGGAATTATTTTGGGAACGTCATTGACATAGTCAGGCACTTCCAAAATTTCCACATCCGGATATTGGGCATAAAGTGCCGCCTCCACCAAATGACGATATTTTTTCATTGAACGGATGTAGAAATGCACATTTCCCTGATCACTCACAATTTCCAGACTCATGTGATCAGCAAACATTCCACTGATATATTTTTCCGCTACATCAAAACCTTTTTCCACTCCGGCAAAAGTGACAAAAAGAGCTTCCATCGGTTTGGGACTTTTTTCAATGTTTTTTGGCGGAATAATTTCCAACAGCACCCATGAGGCAGAAGCCCAATAAGCCCCTTGGATGTGATACATCCACAGCTCCTTAAACAGAAAAAACAAAAGCGGCGGCAAAGCAATGAACCAAGAATAGTTCAGGATTTGCGACGCCGTTTTTATGTCAGTGACCACGCCACTGAGTGATGCCAAGATGATGTCCATTGTTTTTATTTTAATATGACACTTTTTTGTTCGTAGATTCGTGTATATTTCG
>JAQTLF010000051.1:1592-3689 GCA_028715015.1 Candidatus Moraniibacteriota bacterium
AAATGCAAAGGCTTGGCTGCTTCTTTCAAGACCAAATAGGCTTTTTCTCTGGTGCCTTTGGGTGAAATTTCTTTCCATTTTGCAATTCCCCATTTTCCAAAAGTATTCTTTTTGATCTCAATGGAAACTTCCAAATAATTTTCCAGTGTTTCCAAAGACAAATCAAAATCTTTCAATTTTTCTTGCAACAACTCCTGCATCTCTTCAACTGAAAGAGGTTTTTTCTGAGCTTTCAAGATTGTCACCAAAGTGTTTTTGATGGTCCTCCATTTTTCAACATCAAACTCAGGCAAAGAAAAAGAAAATTCCAATTCCCCTTTTTCTTCACTTGCAATGACATCATCGATGCATTCCAAGAAAAAAGTTGCTGCCGCTTGTTCACTGGAATTGCCATGCCCGAGCGCAAACAACAGTTTCTTTTCTTCCATTATACCACCACTTTCTTTCAAAGCCAACACAACGACATCGTGTATTTGGGAAAAACGCAAGTCATCTTTTTTCTCGCGGACTTTTTTCAAGACCTCACGGATGACTTGACGCACACGTTCGCGGGTGATGTGATATTTTTTTCCAATTTCTTCCAAAGTCAAAGCATGGGAATTGAAAACTCCATAGCGACTGAAAATTATTTCCTGCGCTCTGGGTGAAAAATCAGCCACAACTTGTTTGATGGCTTCGGAAAATATCAAAGATTTGTCCTCAATCTGTTGTTTGGTTTGGCTTGATGGTGTTTCCATGTGATTTGATCTCAAATTTAAACATATTAAGTTTCAAATTATATTAACACATATTAAAATTTTGTCAAGGAACTTCGGTATCAAAAAAAAGGAGCCGTTTTGGCTCCCCTGTTTTGCAGCAAAACACGCCCTAAAATGGCTATTTTCGCATCTTCACAGCCAGAGTGCTTTCAAGTTTGTCCATGATGGAATTCATCACCCCATCAATCTCGTTTCCAGTCAATGTCCTGTCATCAGCTCCCAAAATAAGATGGAAAGCGAAGCTGGAAGTGTTGTCGGCAAAATCAATCGCATCAAAAAGATCGACGTCCCGGACAATATCTCCGCCAACACTCTGAATCACTTTCAAAATATCATCGATCCGCACATTTTTCTGAGCAATCATGGAAATGTCCCTGGTGACAACCGGATATTTTCCAATTGGCAAATATTCACGCTCCTGCTGCGAAATTTCCAAAAGTTTTTCAGCGTCAAATTCAAACATCACCACCCTGGCCGAGATGCCGAATTGGCCAAGCACCAAAGGATTTATTTCTCCAAGAAATCCGAATGATTTTCCACTGCCTTCAATTTTAATCTCACTGCTTCGGCTCTCGTGCCAAAATGAATTTGGGAATTCAATGGCATCAGCTTTGAAGTTGTCAAAATATTGATCAGCAATTCCCAATTGCAAAAGAATGTTGTCGACAATGCTCTTGGCTTGGAAAAATCCGGATTCCGTTCTTTTGTCAGCCCTTTCTTTTGGAGAATTTTTCTTGTCAAAAACCATCGCGCCCATCAGGATGGTTTTTTCTGCTGGCAATGTTTCTCCGACAGGCAAGAAAATTTTTCCAAGTTCAAAAATGTGCAGCTCCTTGTCCCTTTTCAAATTTTCAGCCACATTTCTGAGAAAATTCGGAACCAGACTTGTGCGCAAAAAAGCATGTTGAGGAGATGGCGGCATTTCCAATTCAAAATGATCCGATCCGGAAAAACCGGCATCGTCTTGTCCATAGAAAGCGTAGTTCAGAACCTCGGAAAAACCATTGGCTGCCAAAATATTTTTCAAATTTCTTTCAAAAGTTCTTTTTTCATTTATTTTTGGTGATGTTACAGGAATCAGCGGCGCGATCGGTCTTATTTTCTCATAGCCATAAATCCTGCCTATTTCTTCAATCAGGTCTTCTTGCGTGAGCGCGTCAAGACGGAAGGTCGGCACTTCCACCTCCAATTGTTTTTCATTTCCCTTGGCAGCAAAACCCAGCGAAGTCAGAATTTTCTTGGCTGAAGTTGCTGGAATTTTTTCACCCAGCAATTTGCTCACATATTCCATGTCCAATTTGATGGTCCAAGGTTTTTTCTTTTTCGGATATTCATCGAC
>JAQTLF010000052.1 GCA_028715015.1 Candidatus Moraniibacteriota bacterium
GCGATTTCACCGCCGATGGCAAAACTGATTTGGCAGTCGGAGCGCAAATTATTCTTCAAACACAGGCCGCGCCTACATTTTCTATAACGATGGGTCGATTCCGACTGCCGCAACTACTGCCGATGTCATCATAACTGGCGAAGCTTCCAGCCAATTCGGACGCACCATGACCAGTGGCGATTTCAACAGCGATGGAAAAACAGATTTGGCAGTCGGAGCATATGCCTATTCGTCTGCCATTGGTCGCGCTTATGTTTTTTATAACGATGGAACGATTCCGACTGCTGCAACTTCTGCTGATGCCATCATTACTGGGGAATCAACATCTAGCAATTTTGGAACATGTCTGCTTGGAGGAGATTTTAACAACGACGGCAAAACCGATTTGGCTGTGGGAGCCAGTGGTTATTCTTCGGCTGGAAAAATTTATATTTATACCGACAATGAAACCACTGCAGTTGGCGAGGCTGTCAGCAGTCTTGGAACATCCATGATTGCTGGAGATTTCAATGCTGATGGAAAAACGGATTTGGCAGTTGGGGCATATATTTATAACTCAAACCAAGGCCGAGTCTATATTTTTTATAATAATGGTTTGTTGCCGACCACAGCTGTCGCAGCTGATGTGACAATCACAGGCGAAGCTTCCAGTAATTTTGGAGGATCATTTGCCAGTGGCGATTTCAATGGCGATGGAAAAACCGATTTGGCAGTCGGTGCGGCGGGATATTCTTCAAATACTGGTCGAGCATATATTTTCTACAACGATGGAAATTTTCCGACCACGGCTGCCGCAGCCGATGTGATAATCACGGGTGAAGTCCCAAGTTATTTTGGAATGCACATGACAGCTGGCGATTTCAATGCTGATGGAAAGATCGATTTGGCAGTTGGGGCAATGGGCTACTCGTCAAATACGGGGCGTGTCTATATTTTTTACAACGATGGCTCAATTCCGACAACTGCCGCCACGGCCGACGTTATTATTACTGGAGAATCTGGCGGAAGTTTTTTTGGCTCTTCACTAGTTTCTGGAGATTTCAATTCTGACGGAAAGACTGACTTGGCTGTTGGGGCATATTTTATTTCAACGAGCACCGGAAAGGTTTATATTTTTTATAATGACGGTTCAATTCCAACCACTGCTGCCACTGCGGATTTGAACATAACTGGAGAAGTAACATTAAGCAGCTTTGGATTTGTCTTGGCTGCTGGCGATTTTAATGCTGATGGAAAAACAGATTTGGCAGTCGGGGCAGTGGGCTACTCATTAAATACGGGGCGTGTCTATATTTTCTACAACGATGGCTCAATTCCGACAACTGCCGCCACGGCCGATGTTGTTTTGACTGGTGAATCTGCCGGCAGCAATTTCGGATATCAAATGATGTCTGGCGATCTTAATGCTGATGGCAAAACTGATCTGATTGTGGGTGCCACGGGCTATGCATCTTCATCTGGCAAGGTATACGTGTATTACAATAACAATGGTCTTAAAAAATCGTTCGGCGGCGATGTCACCATTGATTCTCCTGCGGCAAGTGCAAACTTTGGCGCATCATTGGCCATTGGCGAATTTTCTGGCGATGGAAATCTGGATTTGATTGTCGGTGCACCGGCTTTTTCCTCCTCTGCCGGAATTTTCTATGTCTACCCGTTTGAAGCAAGTTCTGCCCTCCAAGCCCCGATAACGGCCCGCGGAACATTCAAAATTCGCGGAAATGTGAATTTCAGATAGTTTTTTCAACAATATTAAACAAAACAAGTTCAGATTGCGAGCTTGTTTTTTTGTTGTCATTTTTGTCAAAAGATGGTCCATACGCAATATATGGTCTTCTTTGACTTTTTTGCTTTGCCTGTTTCCTTTTTCGGCACGCTTCGCAATCGAAGAACTATTGTTTAGCGAAGTGAGCGAAATGAAATATTAATTTCATTTCCGAACGGGCGACAACAACAAGCTTGCTTATGATTGCTCGCTCGTCCTCGCTCTCGCTGCGGATGGCCTCAAAAGAAAACATGCAAAGCAAAAAAACAAAAGTTAATATTTGAAACCATATATTGCGTATGAACCGAAATAGCGCTATAATTCAAGCATAGTATTTAACATTAAATAAAACTTTAACAAACATAAAGATTATGGAATTCAAAGCTCCGGAAAGAAAGGCGCCCATGTCATATAGCAATTGGGACTTTCACAAAAAACAAAATATCGCTCCACCCCTGAAAGTTACTGAATCGGATGTGGTCGAGGAAAAGAAATCAAAGGCCACCAAATTTTTTGATGCCGTCATGTCGGTGTCATTCGCCGCTTTGTTTTTCGGTTTGCCACTGTTTTTCTTGAATGCGACTTTCCAAGGGATAGTTTTTGAAAAACAAGTTTATTTCTATTTCTGGGTACTCATCGCGGTGATAAGCTGGGTAACAAAGAGCGTCATGGAAGGGGAAATACGAATAAAGGAAACTCCGCTGGACTATTTCATTGCGGCTTTTGCCTTCGCATATCTTTTGTCCACGGTTTTTTCCGTCGATCGTTGGCACAGTTTTTTCGGATTTTTCGGAGATCAATCCCGAGGCTTCATGAATGTTCTGGCTTGCATCTTGGTCTACTATTTCATTCTCAGCAATTTCACCAAAAAGCGCCTCATTATCGCCCTTGGAGGCATCATCGCAAGTGCGGCTTTGGTGGAAATCTGGACTGTGATCGCTTTGTTTTTTGCCACCAAATTGCCGGTATGGTTTTTGAGTCACATGCCCGCCAGTCTTTTCGGTTCCATGACTTCTTTGGGAATTTTTTTGAGCATCATCTATCCGCTTTTCATTATTGCGATTTATAAACTTTTGGAATCAGGTCTGTCAAAAAAATGGAAAATTTCCCTTGCCAGTTTGGTCGGATTTTTTCTGATTTTGGACATCGTCCTGATCTGGCTTTTGTATTCCTTCGTGTTTTTGGCAGGAGTTTTTCCAGCTTTGCTTGTGGGTGTGAGTTTGTTTGTTATTTTTGTCATCGCGCTGATCGTGAGGCCTGCCCATGGATGGTCATGGATCACCATCGCATCTTTCATGGCAGTGCTCATGCTGCTTATGATCGGAGGCGGGGATGGCTATTTGGCGCAAAAACTTCCAGCCGAAATAAGTCCTGCCTACAAATTGTCTTGGGATGTGGCAAGCTCCACCATGAAAGACAAATTTTTCATCGGAACAGGAGC
>JAQTLF010000053.1 GCA_028715015.1 Candidatus Moraniibacteriota bacterium
ATTAAGGGACATGCCCAAAGAGATTCGGAATGGAAAAAAATCGTGGTTGTCTGGCTTACCAAATCCAACTGGAGAGGTGGGCGCATTAACCAACGTGGCATCCATGTTTGCAGCTCGAAGACGAACCGGGCAGAAACCCGATGGAAAAAAAGAAACCAGAGGTGGTTCGGTCAATGACGCAGTTGATAAGTTTTTGAGTAAGAGGTGATTTTATGAAAGAGCATCCGATTTTATTTTCAGGTGAAATGGTTTGGGCAATCCTCGAGGGGCGAAAGACACAGACGAGGAGAGTGATAAAACCCCAGCCAAATAAACTCAAAACAGAGCAAGGTCTTTTATTTGCTCAATATCCCAATGATGAATATTGGTATGGTTTGAAATGCAATTATGGATATGCGGGTGATCATCTTTGGGTGCGTGAGTCTTGGCGACCACTTGATGATGATATTTCTGTTTCCAAACTAGGGCCAGGAGACACGATTTATTATAGAGCCGATTATGTAGGAGAAGCGCTTGATGGTAAATGGCGCCCATCCATCCACATGCCTCGCTGGGCAAGCAGGATCACGCTGGAAATTGTCAATGTGCGGGTGGAGAGGGTGCAGGATATTAGCGAAGAAGATGCCGAAGCAGAAGGAACAAAATCCATTGACAGTTTTCATATATTATGGGACATTATCAATCATGCGAGGGATTATGGATGGGAAACAAATCCTTGGGTTTGGAAAATTTGTTTTAAGAGATTGCCCTAGTTATCCAGGATATTCTATTACGAAGGATGGTCATGTTTTTACTCACCGTCATCGCTTTGGACTTGGAAAAGGAATGGGTGGTGGCGTAAAAATAGACAAAAAATTTACGAAGGAAATGAATCCATATATAGGTCATGGTGGATATATATATGTTGCCATATCAACAATAAAAGGGCAAAGATCAATCCCTATACACACCCTTTTGCTTGATGCCTTTGTTGGCTTGTGTCCAAAAAATATGGAGGTGAGGCATTTGGATGGAAATCCACAAAATAACAGTTTGGATAATTTGCTATATGGAACAGTTAAAGAAAATGCGGAGGACAGAAAAAAACATGGACACAATAGGCGCGGATCGAACCACCCGCGTTCAAAATTAAGTGAAACCATAGTGATTGATTTACGAAAAAGAAATCAGATGGGAGAAAGTATTGCTTCGCTATCTAGGGAGTTTAATGTCTCCGAAAGCACAATGAGTAATGCTATAAAGGGAAAAACTTGGAAATATATTTGACCCAAAAGATATAAAGGAGATTTTATGACTTGTATCATCGGAGTTGAGAGAAACAATCACATTTGGATCGGCGGCGATTCTTGTTCCAGTAACTATTACGAAAACCGGGTAATAAAATATCCAAAAGTTTTTTCAAGCGGCCCATTTTTAATTGGTTATACCAGTAGCTTCCGAATGGGGCAACTGCTTCAATTCTCCCTGAAATTTCCAGAAGAAAATAAAAAGGCTTACCTGCGCGGAGATTATGAATTTATGGTTTCTGGTTTTGTCAATGCTATTCGGGAATGCCTTAAGGAAGGCGGATTTTCAGAAATAGAAAATAATCAAGAACACGGTGGAGAATTTATTGTTGGTTATCGCCATCGTCTGTACCAGGTTTATAGTGATTTTCAAGTCACTTGCTTTGAGGATGGTATCTATGCCTGTGGTTCAGGAAGTCAATATGCTGTGGGCGCATTGACTCATTTGCTTGATATAGATCCGGTTGATGTGGCTATTGAAAAAGCATTAAGAACTGCCCAAAAATATTCAACATTGGTGTTACCACCATTTACAATTCTAAAAGACTGAAAAACCATCAGGTTTTCCGCAAACCACAAATAGAGTTGTTGACTTCCACAAATGCGATTGACCAAATGCCTTAAAAGTATGTGTTACATCATGTAAAACCGATTGAGAGCGATTAAAAAGCCAAAATGGGCAAAGATGATATGCTATATGGGATAGTCCAAAAAGGGCGAGAAATGCGCCATAACGGGGAAACGTGGGATGAGATTGCATCTCACTTAAATATCCTTACCGAAGATGGAAGAATCAATCCTGGCCTTGCCAAACGCATGGTCATGGATGATTATGTTCCAGCTCGCAATTCAACCAGGATCCGAATTGGACTGAAGCCAAACCCGATCATCAAGGTCATGGGGGATGAAATCATTCACGATGGATGTCAGGCGATTTATGAAAGGCAATGCGCGTGCGGTCAGTATTTCATCCCCAATCATCCATTGCGTGATCATTGCTTTATCTGCCGTCCATTCAGAACAAGGAAGTAGTATAATATTAATGTATTCTCCTTTGCGCCTCATTGGTTGCCCTTATCAATCCATGGGGCGCATCCAACAAAAAGAGCGGGTTTTGCCCGCTCTTTTCTATTTTATGGCGCTGGTTTTACCCGGAGGGTGGAATTTTTGTTTCACGCAGCACGCCAATAAAGTCAACAGTTCCAGCAGCACCCAAGAACAAAACGATGACTTTGGTAAGGGCTGCGAGCCATGGAGCAATGACAGGAAACGTCGCTCCGATTATCGGGATCATGCCCAGGATGAGCGAAACAATGAACGCAGCCAGGATGACCCTCCATCCAGATAGCCCGAGTTGCTTTTTGAAGAAAGCTGTAATTGCGATGATTATTGCAACAGTCAAAATATCGTCCATTTCAAACTCCTTTCAATTTATGGGATCGTGCCTTTTGAATTATACCAAGCAATCACGATATTGCCCAAGATGGTCATGATGCTGGAGAGTGACATGATAACAATCGCCCAAATATAGCGGCTGTTTTCAGTTTTGACTTCACTTGTCTTTTTATCAGCTTCCTTCTTCCAATTGATTATGTCGGTTATTTGCTTGGAGTTACCCGCAATCAAATCCTGCAAACCCGGTTTTCCATTGCCATTGACTTGTTTCCGCAGTTCATGTAATTCCTTGACGATATCGGCTTGTATGGAAACAGTATTTTCCAACCTCTCGCCCAGGCGTGCCATATTCGCGGCACAATCGGGGTTGATAACATAAGTCCTTGGTGCGCCCATGGATGATGCCTTTCATTGGTAGATTTTTG
>JAQTLF010000054.1 GCA_028715015.1 Candidatus Moraniibacteriota bacterium
GCATAGGTTTCACGGATGGCCACATCCAAAATGGAATCCTCCTCAGGAGTGACTGTTCCGAGCATGATATGCAAAAGCCCAATAAGACTGGCTATGTTTGATCTGAGCACATCTTCAGGATCTTCATCATCTCCGATCTTAGGAAGATCAAAAGGATTGAGATGATAGGATGAATTGAGTGACAATTTTATGAATGTGCCTCCCACCGTTTCACACAAATATTTGTATTCATTTTCTGGATCGATCACGATGACACTTGTTCCCACCATAAGCGATCTGAAAATTTCCAATTTCACAGTATAACTTTTTCCGCCTCCGGATTTTGAGAAAACAACCATATTGGCATTTTCCATTTTGAAGCGATCAAAAAGAATCAAACTGTTGTTGTGCCTGTTGATGCCGTACAAAATTCCTTCATTGGAAGAAAGATCAGCCGACACGAATGGGAACGTGGTGGAAAGAGGAGAAGTGTTCAGATTGTTGGCCACGTCAAGTTCATCATTGGCCAATGGCAAAGTTGAAGAAAATCCTTGTTCCACTTTCAAAACCGCCGGCTTGATGTAGACAAGTTGCGCTTCCAAAATTGATTCGATTTGCTGATGCGCTTTTTCCACCTCTTCCATGGAACCGCCATAGAGCGTCATATACATGCCGAAGCGAAAAAACTTTTCCGTTCCTTGTTGCAATTTATCACGCAGATCTTCAATGTCCTGCAAAGCTGTTTCCAAAATCGGATCTCTGATTTTTCCGGATTGTTCTTCGATATGGATCTGTGATTGGACTTGGGTTGAACTTTTTCGCAAAGTTTTCAAAATCTCAGCAGTTTCAATGGGATGAATAAACATCGCCGTGTCCATGGAAAAATCGATGTTGATGATCGGAGAAAACCAATTGGTGTGCAGATAACGCGGATAGGCAACCACGAACAAAGTTCTGGCATATGTTTCGCCGATTTGCAAATTGTTCGAACCGATTTTCATGGCGGCTGGCGCAATCAGATCTTTGATTGTGGCCACACCTCTTTGATACAAAGCCTCGCTTTGCAAAAGAGCACCAATCTCGGCTGCTGGTTTTTTGTTTTTGGAAATTCCAAACATTTTCTTTTTCTTTAAGGTTTACGTGTTTGCTTTAATGTTGCTTGTTATTATCATCCCCGTGAAAACGTGGGCTACTTACAATATATTGTTTCAAATATTAACTTTTGTTTTTTTGCTTTGCCTGTTTTCTTTTGAGGCCATCCGCAGCGAGAGCGAGGACGAGCGAGCAATCATAGTTCTTCGATTGCGAAGCGTGCCAAAAAAGGAAATAGGCTAAGCAAAAAAAGTCAGAGGGAACGATATATTGCAAATGAACAGGAATATTATCTCAGCTCAACTTTGTCAACATCTTTGATTATGGAATTATTGTGGATGGATGGATTATATGAATTATACAAAAGCTCGATTAATTCTTCTGTTTTGAGCGGCGTCACCTTCACGCCTGTCCCGGAAAGTCCTGCACTGACATGATCCACTCGTTGCCACAACTGGTTTTTATAGGTGTCAAAAAGTTCCCTTCTTTTGGCAACTGCCATCTGCGAATTTGTGGCGCCAAAAAAACGATCCAGCAAGCCGCTCTTCACACTTTCAATCGGAGCAAAAGGCACAACCACATAAAAATATTTCGACATGATGTTGGAAACATCGGCCAGATTTTTGATGAAATTGCTATATTCAGCCAATTGCAAAGCCAGAAGTTCATTGGTCAATTGCGTCTCCTTTTTTTTCAAATAATTCAAATAGGGATGGATGTTCAATTTGCGCGAACTCACAATTATCTGCATGGGAAAATCCAATGAATTGAGAAAATTCTGATATTGGCTGGTGATGGAATCCTGTTCTTCGGTCGCTTTCAAATCAAAATTGATTGAAGACACCAAAAGCACGGCGCGCAAAGCGCCATTTTTGAGAACGATAACGCCATCGCGAACTTCTTCCACGTCGACATATTTTTGGGTGCTGAGTCCGCCAGCCGCTCCGCTTGTCAAATTGTTCGAATGCAGTGATTCCATATGATAATTTCTTCCTTATTCTCCTCTCCCTTCCAGGGAGAGGATGTCATGTACTCATGACAAGTGAGGGTAAGGTCTTATTTTTTCTTTTGCTTATTATTTTTTATGCGGCACTTGTTTTAATATTTTTTCAACATCATTGTCAACTTCCTGTCCTTCACTGTCCAAAAGTCTTGCCAGATCGCTGAGTGATTGCGATGTCAGATGCTTGTCAACTGCGACTTTTTCTTGTTCATATTTTTTTGGCGCCACATTGACAACATTTTGCGGTGTTCTTTTCCAAACATACACCTTTGGTCTAAAAAAATACATGATACCGAAAAGGAAAAAACTTCCCAGAGGCTGGCCATATGGTTTGTAGAAAGCCAGGGCCACAAACAAAAGTGTCAAAGGAATTCCGATGATGAAAAAAACCGGCGCAGGCACAACATTCCACAGGACAAGCAGAATGATTCCAAGGCCAATAAGCCAACCAAGTTGTTTGGCTGTCAAAGGACCGGCAATCTTGTCCTCCACGTCGATATATTGTGGCACATTGATCAACATTTTTGTTTTTTGTTTTACGTTTTATTTTTACACCGTGAAAAAGGCGGCGATCTGTCTGACCAAAACCATCGAGGCCATGGCAATCAAAACTCCCATCAAGGAATATTTGAAAATTTCTTTACCTTTTTCAATTCTATCATCATCTCCAGCTGAAGTGAGATACATGAGCGCACCGATGACCAACATGATCAGCGCCACGATTCCCATGGTTCCCAAAAGGAAATTCAGAACTCTGATGGCAATATCAGAAAGCCCAATTGCGCCACTAACGCCACTGCTATTAACTCCATTCCACCCGATGGTATTTCCCAATTCTTTCAAAAGTGATGGTGCAGCCACACCGATTGCCAAACCGATAAGTGCAGCCACAATGGCCTTTTTACCATTTTCCGCATTGTCAGGATTGGCCCCGGCAGTAATGTACAAAAATGCTCCGATCACAAT
>JAQTLF010000055.1 GCA_028715015.1 Candidatus Moraniibacteriota bacterium
AGGTGATGAAAAAAATATTGAAAAAAAAATCTAAAAAAGTTGTTAAACAAATTAAGGCAAAAAAAATCGTGCAAAAAAAAAATCAGAAAATTGTTAAAAAAGTTCAACCAAAAAAAGTTGTTGTTGCGAAAAAAATTGCTGCAAAAAAACCAGCCATAAAAAAAGTGGTTGAAAAAAAAGTTGCCAAAGAAGTCGCAAAACCAAAGGCAAAAGCCGTTTCTCCTAAAGTTATTGCTCCAAAGAAAAAGCCAAGTGCCGCCAAGCAAGAAGAAACGATGGAAAAAAGTGATGTTATTGCTGAGCTTATTGCTCGCGGAAAACAACGTGGCTTTGTGACTGAAGATGAAATCATTCACCTTATTCCAGAAGTTGAGGAGGAACTTGATGAGCTCGAAAATTTGTATGAGCAATTGGAAACTGCAGGAGTGAAGGTTGTCATTTCTGATGACATGCTCAAGATTGATTCTGACAAAGAAGCCGAGGTATATGAAAAAAGCAAAAAAGATAAAAATGCTGACTCACTTCTGTCTGAAGGAATTGAAGACAGTTCTTCGGATCTTGTGCAAATGTATCTTCGAGAAATTGGACGTGTGCCACTTTTGAAATCAGAAGAAGAAGTGAAGCTTGCCAAAGCCAATGAAAAAGGTGATTTGGCTGCCAAGCAAAAATTGACTGAAGCAAATCTTCGTTTGGTTGTGAGTATTGCCAAGAAATATGTGGGACGTTCACACAATCTTTCACTTTTAGATTTGATTCAAGAAGGAAACATCGGTCTTTTTCGGGCTGTGGAAAAATTTGATTATCGCAAGGGATACAAATTTTCAACCTATGCAACTTGGTGGATTCGCCAAGCAATCACACGTGCACTTGCTGATCAATCCAGAACAATTCGAATTCCAGTGCACATGGTTGAAACGATCAACAAATATACTCAAATCACCAGACGTTTGGTGCAAGAACTTGGACGTGAACCTCTTCCGGAAGAAATTGCAGCTGAAATGAATTTGGAAGTGGACAAGATTCGTCACATCCAAAAGATTTCTCAAGAAACAGTTTCTCTTGAAACATCAGTAGGTGACAGTGATGATGACAGTGTGTTGGGAGATTTCATTGAAGACACGGAAACGGTGATGCCTCATCAAGTAGCGTCGCGAAAATTGCTCAAAAATCATGTGGGAGAAGTTTTGCGTGAACTCACTCCGCGTGAACAAAAAATTCTCAAGATTCGTTTTGGACTTGAAGATGGCGTGACGCACACTTTGGAAGAAGTCGGAAAAGAATTCGGAGTGACTCGTGAACGAATTCGTCAGATTGAAGCCAAGGCATTGGACAAAATTCGTCAACACAAATCAATCGGAAAACTCAAGGACTACTAGGTTCTTCGCTTAATTTTCAATTTACAATTCACAATTTTCAATAATGCGCCCATTTTTGGGCGCTTTTTGATACTTGCCAAATAGGAAAGTATTTGCTAAACTTATTTTGTTGCTTGAAAAAGCAATTTTTACAACTAAATATTCCGCGATAGCTCAATGGTAGAGCAGTTGACTGTTAATCAATTGGTTCTAGGTTCGAATCCTAGTCGCGGAGCACAATAAAAAACCACGAAATATTTTCGTGGTTTTTTCGTATTAATTATACTTGTCATGTAGGCTTAATAATAACAAAAATATATGAAAAAACTTCAAAAAATAACTCCATTTTTATGGTTTGATACTCAGGCAGAAGAGGCGGCAAATTTCTATGTTTCTATTTTTCAAAATGCACCATTGGTTTCAGGCGAGTCAAAAATTTTGGATGTGAATAGATATGACGAAACTGGCTCAAAAGCCTCTGAAATGCCAATTGGAAGCGTGATGGTTGCATCTTTTCAATTGGAAGATCAACAATTTGCAGCATTGAATGGCGGACCATTTTTCAAATTTTCTGGTGCAGTTTCATTTGTGGTCAATTGTGAAACTCAAGAAGAAATCGACTATTTTTGGGAGAAACTTTCCAAGGGTGGAGAAAAAGGTCAATGTGGATGGATTAATCGTGATAAATTTGGAGTCACTTGGCAAGTTGTTCCGACAGTACTTGATAAATTTTTGGGCGATGCTGATTCAGTGAAAGCGCAAAGGGTTATGGAGGCAATGCTCAAGATGACAAAAATTGTCATTGCAGACTTGCAAAAAGCATATGAGAGCTAAATTGTATTGTATTAATTAAATTAAACACATAAATATATGAGTAACAGAATAATACATTTTGAAATTCAAGCAGATGATTTGGGACGAGCAAAAAAGTTTTATGAGGATACTTTTGGTTGGAAGATTGAACAAGTAATGTCGGAAGAAAAAGGAGATCAAATGGACTATTGGATGCTGGACACAGGCAAAGGCCCAGGTATAGGCGGTGGGATGTATAAGAGGCCAGTTGATGATAAGATTTATACTTATGACGACACAATATTGGTTGAAGATATCGACAAGGCAATCGAATTAGTTAAGGCTAATGGTGGCATTATTACGCGAGAAAAAAGTGAACTCAAAGAAGTGGGCTGGTTTGCTAGTGCTAAGGACACCGAAGGCAATCGTTTTGCTTTGATGCAAGCAACTGACTGGAAGCCGGAATCAAATTAAAAATAAAAAAATATGAGAAAAATAATAACTACAACATTTGTAACGCTGGATGGAGTCATGCAGGCTCCTGGTGGTCCAGAGGAAGACATCTCGGAAGACTTCGAATATAGTGGGTGGATGTTCAACAATTATTGGGATGATACTATGGGATCTGTCATGAGCGGTTTTATGAACACGCCTTTTGAAATGCTTTTAGGGAGAAAAACGTATGATATCTTCGCAGGATATTGGCCGGATGTTAAAGGTGAGTTTGAAATTAAGGAAAAATTTAACGCCGCAAAAAAATACGTAGT
>JAQTLF010000056.1 GCA_028715015.1 Candidatus Moraniibacteriota bacterium
AACAATGGAAGCATTGTTGGATGGTCTCAATGAAAAACATATTTTGCTATATTCGGAAAATCCACAGTTGGAAAAAATAATTTCCGATCAAGGCTGGTCAGGCGAAGTGATCCAAACTCCCAAAGATTATCTCAGTGTCGTCAACACCAATGTTAATGGCTTCAAAACCGATGCGATGGTTGAAGAGCATATCGATCATCAAGCCCAGATCCAACAAGACGGTTCGATTGTGGACACGGTGACGATCACACGCAAACACAATGGTGGCAACTCGTCCTATGAATGGTTCAACAAAGTCAACGCCGATTATATGCGCGTCTATGTTCCAAATGGCGCAAAATTGTTGGAAGTCAGCGGGCAGACACGCGAAGTCGACAAGCCGCCTTTGGACTATGACGCTCTTGGATTCAAGCGCGACAATGACATTGTCAATGAAGAAAAAAGCGCGGCAATTGATGAATCATCGGGAACGCAAATTTTTCAAGAATCAGGCAAAACTGTTTTTGCCAATTGGGTCTATGTCAGTCCTCAAGAAAGTGTCACCGTGACATACAAATATTTGCTGCCGTTTTCACTTTTCCAAGTTGCTGTCGGCAACGGACAACAGGTGGATTCATATTCATTGACTTTACAAAAGCAATCCGGCAGTGTGGGCAGTTCTTTGATTTCGCACATTTCATATCCTGCCGGATATGCGGCCAAATGGAATTTTCCTCAAGAAATGAAAAATGAAAGCAATGTCCTGAAATTTGAATCAACGCTGAAAACCGATATTTTTGAAGGTGTGGTTTTTGAAAAAAATGGAAACAATTGATTTTTTGTTTGGCGGAATATATAATTAGAACTTACGCATTTGCCCTCACCAAACATCAAAGTTCATCATACACGGGTTTTTATGAAACAAAAATAATCTTTGGGCTGACCTCACCTGATGTTTGGCTCGGACAAACGTGTAAGTTATAATAATATCAAAATTCTAAAAATTATTTATGATTAAAAAATTTGTAAATAATAAGTTGCTCAATGAACGGCCGACCCAGTCGGTGGCTGCAGCAGCTTTGATAATTTCATTGGCGGGAGTTGCCAGTCGCGTGCTGGGACTTTTTCGTGATCGCATCCTGGCTGGACAATTCGGAGCGGGTGACACTTTGGACGCCTATTATGCAGCTTTCCGTATTCCTGATCTTATGTATAACCTGATGATCGTTGGCGCTTTGAGCGCTGCTTTCATTCCGGTTTTCACCGAACTTATCGCAAAAAAAAATGAAGACGAGGCCTGGGAACTTTCTTCGGGAATTTTGAGTTTGCAAATTTTGATCACCGGGGTGGTTTCAGTGATCTTGGTTGTTCTTGCTCCCTGGATAATGAAATTGGTCACTCCCGGATATACGGGAGCCAAAATGGAGCTGACTGTGACACTCACTCGCATCATGTTTTTGAGCCCATTTTTGCTGGGCATCAGTGGCATCATCGGAGGCGCTTTGGTTTCCTTGAAAAAATTCCTCATCTATTCCTTGGCTCCTATTTTCTATAACGCAGGAATTATTGTCGGAGCTTTGTTTTTTGTGAAACCTTTCGGGCCTGCCGGTTTGGCCTGGGGCGTGGTGCTGGGTGCGCTGCTGCATCTTTTGGTACAATATCCTGCCATAAAATTTTCCGGCTTCTATTTTCGTCCGATGTTTTTTGATGCCTGGAAAAATCCAAGCGTGCGCAAAGTGTTGAGACTCATGATTCCTCGCACCATGACGATCGCTGTCAGTCAGATCAATTTCACGATCATTACAATTTTTGCTTCAACTTTGGCTGCCGGAAGTTTGGCAGTGTTCAATTTTGCCAACAACATCCAAAGCGGACCGCTGGGACTTTTTGGTGTTTCTTTTGCTATTGCGGTTTTCCCGACACTTAGCGCCCATGCGGCCAAAAATGAGCAGGACAAATTCATCCATGCGTTTTCCCGCACTTTCAGGCAAGTTTTGTTTTTTGTGATTCCACTGAGTGTTTTCCTTTATGTTTTGAGGGCGCAGACCGTGCGTGTGCTTTTGGGAACAGGAAAATTCAATTGGGACAACACGATTTTGACATTCACCGTTTTGGGATTTTTGACAGCCAGTCTTTTTGCCCAGTCGTTGCTGCCGCTGCTGACCAGAGCTTTCTATGCTTTGCAAAATACCAAGACGCCGCTGCGTATAACAATTGTCAGCGAAACTATTCTTTTGTTGGCTGTCGCTTTGCTCATCAAGCCGTACGGAATTTATGGATTGGCTGCTGCGTTTTCAATCTCATCAATTTTGAACATGGCTTTGCTCATAATATTTTTGCGCAAGAGTCTGCCTAATCTTGATGGCAAAACGATCACGGATTCGACCATACGCATTGTCGGCGCGTCTTTGATCGGCGGGGCTGCAGCCCAGCTGGGAAAAATCATTGTCGGCACGCAAGGGGAATTGGACACTTTTTTGGCGGTGCTAAGACAGCTCGTGGTGGCCGGTTCAATGGGGCTTGCAGCCTTTTGTTTGGCAAGCTACTATTTCAAGGTCAAAGAATTTTTCCAATTTACCGATTCAATAACCAAGAAAATTTTCAAAGCCAAAAAAATGATTGGTGAGGACACAGCCGAAGTGTCAGGAATATAGTATGATGAAATTTTGGCTCAAATCAAGCATTGTTTGTCAAAATGCTTGACAAAAATAGATTTTAGGTGTACAATTTAAAGTTAGTACAAAATCCCA
>JAQTLF010000057.1 GCA_028715015.1 Candidatus Moraniibacteriota bacterium
TTTCCAAAATCAATTTTGCAATATTTTCACTGATCGTCAACACTTCAAAAATTCCAATGCGGCCCTTGAATCCAATTCCATGACATTTATCACATCCAACCGGGCGATACAATTTTTCAATGGTCTTGGGAATTTCCAGTTTTGCTTTGGGAGAAATGATGGAAAGAATTTTTTTGACAGAGTCACTTGTTTCACGTGCTGGAACATATTCCTCACGACAATGCTGACAAAGTTTTCGCACCAAACGCTGAGCAATGAATGCATTCACTGAAGGTGCAATAAGATTCGGCTTGATTCCAAGTTCAATGAAACGAGGAATTGAAGCAGGCGCATTGTTGGTGTGCAAAGTTGAAAGCACAAGATGTCCCGTGAGAGCAGCATTAACGGAAATGTCAGCTGTTTCATCATCTCGAATTTCACCAACCAAAATCACGTCAGGATCTTGACGCACAACAGCGCGAAGTCCTTCGGCAAATGTGTAATTTCGATCTTTGGCAACTTGAGTTTGGGAAATATTTTTCACTTCATATTCAATCGGGTCTTCAATGGTGATGATTTTCACACCTGCAGTATTGAGCTTATTTACAAGCGCATAGAGCGTGGTGGTTTTTCCGCTGCCTGTTGGCCCTGTTGTGAGGATCATACCATGAGGTTTTTCGATTTCTTTTTTTACACGCTCAAAAGCCAATCCTCGCAAACCCAAATCTTCAACCGTGAGCATGATGTCAGCTTGACTCAAAAGTCGCATCACCACTGATTCTCCGTGATTTCCAGGAATGATGTTTGTTCTGACATTTATTTTGCCGTCTTCCATTTCAACCGAAAAATGCCCATCCTGAGCAATGTCGCGAATGTTAATTTTCATTTTTCCCATCATCTTGATACGAGAAAGAATGAATCTATAAGTGTCACTTGGAAATCTTCCCACATCCTGAAGTGCACCATCGATGCGAAATCGCATGCGGACCTCCTCTTCTTGAGGTTCAAAATGTATGTCACTAGCTTTCATTTTCACAGCGCCCGCCATGATAATGGAAATGATTTGAGTTGTCGGAATTTCTCTGATTCTTTTTTTCAAATCCAACATGCTTCCAAACTCTTTTTCAAATTGTTCAAGATCCTTTCCGCTGAGAGTGATCTGCATGGCTTCGAGATTTTCCAAAAGAGGAATTTCGGAATATCTTTTCCAAATCTTTTCCAGTGAAGCATTTGAAATAACATATAGATGCACGGTCCAACCATTGTCATTTTTTATTTTTTCAACAAATTCCAAGGTTTTTGCATCAGTCGGGTCAACAACTCCCATGCGCAATTCCTTTCCCGCTTTTTGAAAAACGCAGGCATGAAATTCTCGTGATTGCTCTTCACTAATGGTTCTCATATCTTCTGCGCCAACAGGAAAAATGTTCAAATCCACATAGGAAAGATCATATTCATTTGCCAGTTGCGCAGCTTGCTCCTCCTCGGACTCTCCTCGCATGCGCTGCAATATTTTTCCAGCTTGCTCATCTTTGTCACCATCATGCACCAATTGTTTGTGTGATACTTTTACCATACTTATATCGTGGAACATGAATCATAAAACATGAAGCATGCATACCAAAAAAATTTGTTTTTGTTTTTAAAAAAGATTGAATTTACAAATATATTATACTCCAAATGAACTTTATTCGCAAAAGAAAAACGACCAGCAAAGGCTGATCGTTTGAAAAAACACACAATATAATTATTCAACTTTAAGTTCTACTCTCAACTTTTCCACAATTTGTTTTCCTGCCTCAGTTGTGTCATCAGCCTGACGTGAAAATTCACAAAGTTCACCATGAATTGGAGCATCCAAAATTTCTGCAACTTTTTTCAGCTGATCGCTGCTAATGCACTTGATGACTCCTCGCACTTCCCCTTCTGTGTGATTATATAAAACCATAAAAATTTTTCCGGCAGAATAATTTTCCTTCACTTTATCCAAAATGAAAGGCACATCTTTTGGCTTTGAGCGGCTCTGCACAAAATCTTCCAAAAATACTGGGGCCCAGGCCATGAAAATCTCATCTTCCCAATAAAGTCTTGCCATCACACGCCCCCAGAGCTTGAGCAAATGCAAAGGTTGAGTTTTATATAGATATCTAATAATTTTTTGTTGATCTGCACCCTTGGTCATGAGTAATGCTCCAATTTGCAAAGCTTTTGGAGTGGTATTTTTTTTCTGAAAACTATTTGTGGCATCAATAATTCCTGTCAGCAAACATTCAGCCATGTTTTCGTCAATATTCTTTTCGTTTATTTTCATGAAAAGATCAGTCACAACTTCTGAAGTTGAAGAGGCTGCAATATCAACAATATTAATCTGTCCAAAATTGTCATTTTCGCTGTGATGATCAATATTTACCACTGGAACTTCGTAGAAAATGTCAGGGTTCTCTTCATATACTTTTCCGAGTGATTCCTTGTCGGGACTTCCCAGCACAATCACCAAATCATATTTGAATTTTGCGGGAATAAATGAAAAATCACGTGGATCAATGGATCCTTTTTCTGGGGTGATGAAAATTCGAAGTTCCTGCTCAACTCTTTCAGTCCGCACATTTGTTATTTTGTTAAACTCAGTGTTGAAAGCCAAAACGAAATCACGTGCACCCGCCAATGAATCCATCAGCTCCTCAGGTTTATTGAGAAATGTGA
>JAQTLF010000058.1 GCA_028715015.1 Candidatus Moraniibacteriota bacterium
TGTGTTCCGCTCCACCCATATACAAATCGACAGGCATCCATTTTTCAATATTTTCTTTGGAAGCAAATTCTTTTTCGTTTTTTGGATCAGTAAATCTCAAATAATACCAAGATGAACAGACAAAAGTGTCCATGGTGTCAGATTCGCGTCTGGCTTTTGCGCCACATTTCGGACAAACCACATCATGAAAAGTTTTTGAATTGACCAAGGGCGATTCTCCTGTCGGCTTGAAATCAACATCCGTCGGTAGCATAACCGGCAAATTTTCTTCTTTTTCCGGGATCTCTCCGCATTTTTCACAATATATTATCGGAATCGGTGCTCCCCAATATCGTTGGCGGGAAACCAACCAGTCTCGCAACTTGTAATTTATTCTGCGCTTTCCAACTCCTTTATTTTCCAACCACTCAGCCATTTTTGTTCTAGCCACTTGCGATGATAAACCAGAATAATCTTTTGAATTAATCAGTGTTCCATCTTCAACAAACGAATCCTCTCCAAATAGCGCCAAATCGTGTGCATCTTTTGTTCGCTTAAATCCTATTCGTTCAATTTCCGATTTTTTATAAGCTATTATTTCAATCGGTTTGAAGGTAGTAAACTCAACATTCCCAATTGTATTTCTTACCAATTGAGTAACATCATCTATATAACACCCAAAATCAATATGGAACGATCCATTATCAGCAACATATAAATCAAATCTAGAATCTGGATTCCTATTAATACTGAATCCTTTTTCTTCAAAATACTTTTTCCAGTCTTCTATAAAATCCTTTTCTACTTGCAAATCAATATCCCCATGATTCCTCGTAATAAATCCATACGCAATATCAAGCCCTATTCCCCCGTCAAAAACTGCTAATTTATTGTTGCTTTTTGCATAAGTTGCAATTTCTTTTGCAATATCAAAAATTTCTTTTGTTTCAATACTTAAAGCGTCATCAACTGCGATCACAGACTTAATTGGCAAATCATATTTTTTGGCAAATTCAAAATCACGCTCGTCATGCGCGGGAACAGCCATGACAGCTCCAGTTCCGTATTGGCTCAACACATAATCACCAATAAATAGAGGCACAATCTCACCATTAAAAGGGTTTATAACTTCAACACCCTCCAATTTGACCCCAGTCTTTATTTTAGTTTCCATTCTTTCCAAATCGGTTTTCTTTTTGGATTCTTTTTGATATTTTTCAACTTCATCAAAATTTTGGATCTGCGATTTGAGATTTTCCACAACAAAATGTTCAGGGCTGACCACAACATAAGTAACACCAAAAACCGTGTCGATTCTTGTAGTAAAGACTTTTATTTTTTGATCGGAATCTTTTATTGAAAAATCAAATTCCACTCCCTCGCTTTTTCCAATCCAATTTTTTTGTGCCATCTTGGTTGAGCTAGGCCAATCGATATTGTCCAATCCACTTATCAAACCTGAGACTTTTCCGTTTTCACCATCTTGATCTTCAATAAAATCAGTAATTTTGAAAAACCATTGCTCCAAATCTTTTTGTATGACTTGATTTTTGCAACGCTCGCAAAGACCATTTTCCACCTGTTCATTGGCCAACACTGTCATGCAAGAATCACACCAATTTACCTTGGCTTTCTTTTTATAAGCTAATCCATTTTTATACAAAAACAAGAAAAACCATTGGGTCCATTTGTAATATGCGGGACTTGAAGTATCGATTTCACGAGACCAATCATAAGACATCCCTAAGCTTTTTATTTGTTTGGTGAAATTTTTGATGTTTTGATGAGTTGTTGCATTTGGATGAGTTCCATTTTTGATGGCAAAATTTTCAGCCGGCAATCCAAAGGCATCCCAACCGATTGGATGCAAAACATTCAAACCATTCATTCTTTTGAAACGCGAATAAATATCAGTGGCAGTGTAATTTTCCACATGACCGACATGCAGTCCTGCAGCTGAAGGATACGGAAACATGTCCAAACAATAGAATTTTTGCTTATCATAAACGCTATTGGCTTCAGATAATTCAGGTTGTTGTTCCCATCTATCCTGCCATTTTTTTTCAATATTTTTTGGTTCGTATTTTTCCATAAAGTTTATATTCAAACATTGTATTAAAATTTTTTGTATCTATATTTTTTGAGACATTCCAGATAGCCAGTCCATACACTCAAAAATGTTGCTGAATTGCATGCCCCATTTGTTTCCAAATTTCATCTGCCATCACGCGATTAATGGCGAAAAAAAATATGGATACAAAAAAATGGAAACAACCACGATGGCTATTTCCATATTACCAGGATTTTAATATAAAATCAATTCTTCTTTTCCTTTTGTTGAGCCTCAAAAGCCAAGTACACATTCTCCAAAAGACAGGCGATCGTCACTGGCCCCACTCCGCCAGGAACCGGGGTGATATTTCCAAAAAATTCCTTTGTTGAGCCAAAATCAACATCTCCCAGAACCTTGTCCCCGACTTTTTCAATGCCACCATCAACAACGATGGCGCCTTCCTTAAGCATTTCACCCCTAATCAGCCCTGGCGAGCCTACAGCGCTCACCAGCACGTCAGCATCCTTGATTTTCCCCAGATTCCAGGAGGCATCCTTCGAAAGGATATATTCTGAACTTATATCTAATTTGTCCAAACAGGCGCACATTAT
>JAQTLF010000059.1 GCA_028715015.1 Candidatus Moraniibacteriota bacterium
GGCTTGACCCGAATGCCGGACAGCAAAGCTGCTTTTGGATTGCTACCCACGGCATACAGATGCCTGCCCCACGCAGAGTAATTCAGCAGAACAAACATCAAGGCCAGAATCAGCAGCATCATCAAGATCGGCACAGGAACCCCAAGCAGCACGCCAAATCCGAAAACATCTCCCAGGGTATCCGGCAGGTTCGAGACAGGGACACCGGCCGTCAAAAACAAGGCGATGCCAAAACCAATGGACTGCATGCCAAGTGTCATGATGAAAGGCGAGACGCCGAACACCGCCACGCCTGCGCCGTTGACAATTCCAATCAACATGGCTGCCCCCAAACCTGCCAGACACCCCAAAGTGATCACCAGCCAGATGGCATCAGGAAAACTGAGGGCCAAAGCGCCCATGGTCAAAGCGGATACGACGGACGAGACAGCAACAATGGTGCCGACAGACAGGTCAAACCCGCCCGAAATCAGCGCCAGCATTTGACCCAGGGAAACCAGTACAAGATACACCGATTGGCGAAACAAATTGATCAAATTGTCGGTCGTCAGAAAACGGGACGACATCAGACTGAAGGTGATGACTGCTATCACGAGCAGGAAGGGCATGACACCCCAGTGCAAGAATATCTTCATGATCCAGTCACGAGCTGAGGACTTGTGCGCTGGACTCGGACTGTTCTCGGAAACGATTGAACTCATTCTGAATGACCTTAATTGACGTGGCCGGCTAAAAAAAATGCTGCAGCACTGCCGCTTCGGTGAGACAACTGCGATCGATTTCAGCTGCTATACGACCGGAGCGCATGACGTAGGCGCGGTGCGACAGGTGCAAAATTTCGGGTAAATCAGACGAAATCAGGATCACTGCGGCGCCCTTTTCGCACAACTCTTTGATCAGGTAGTAAATTGCGCTGCGCGTACCCACATCGACACCTACGGTCGGTTCATCAAAAATGTACAGTTTGATGGACCGTGTCAAACCCCGGCCGAACAAGACTTTCTGTTGATTTCCGCCGGATAAAAGCGCGGTGGCACGGGGCATATTTGACGGATGAATGTCTACCCGCCGGCCGATGTCGCGCGTTACCGTTCTCTCCGCGGAAAGTGATAAAAACCCGGACCGGAAATGGATCGGTTGCTGCATCAATGCGTTGAGCGAGATGTTGTCGGCCGTGCTGGCCGACAGCATCAAGCCCTCTTCCCGACGATCCGGCGGAAGATAAAAAACACCGGCGTCGAGCATGCGCCGTGGCGTCGGCTTCTTGATGATCTGACCATCGAGTTTGACGACACCAGACTTCATCGGCTCAATACCAAAAACCATGCGCAGCAATTCTGATTTCCCGCAACCGACCAAGCCGGCCACGCCAACGACTTCACCTTCGCGTGCAACGAAGTGGTCTACGCCAATGCCGGCACCGCCACGCATTTGCGAAAGTTCCAGAATATGGCGTCCGGGATTTGCCGCAATGGAGGGATAGATCTTTTCCACCGCGCGCCCGGCCATCATTTCAATCAGTTTGGCTTCGGTGGTCGTTGCAGCATCGACGACACCAATGTGTTTGCCGTCACGCAGTACGGTGACGCGATCGGCCAGGCGCTTGATCTCCTGAATTCGATGGGTGATGTAGATGATGCCCACGCCTTGTTGCTTCAGACTTCGCACCGTTGCAAACAACTGCTCACTTTCTCTTTCTGTCAGCGATGCCGTTGGCTCGTCGAGGATCAACACGGACAGCTTGGCGCGCAAAGCCTTGGCGATTTCGACCATTTGCTGCTCTGCGCGCGACAGAGTGGCAACGACTCTGTGAGGATCAATATCAAAATTCAGGCGCTGCAGGAGCGCGCTGGCATGACGCGACATGGCTGACAACTGCAATAGGCCGAAGCGTTGATGAAGTCGCTCTTCACCCAAACACAAATTTTCTTCAACCGTCAGATGAGGCGCCAAAGAGAACTCTTGGAAAACGGCGCTGATGCCATGTCGCCTGGCATCAGCGACGGAGGAAAATCGAAGCTCCTCGCCGTGCATCCGAATTGTTCCACTGCCTTGTGGCTGCGCTCCGGCAATAATGGAAATCAGGGTGGACTTGCCAGCACCGTTCTCACCAAATATGGCATGAACCTCGCCTGCAAGCAGTTCAAAGTCCACCCCATCCAGCGCGCGCACACCTGGAAACTCCTTGGACAGGCCTTCAATGGACAATAAAACATCGCTCATCTCACGTTAACCTGCTGTTTGAACAAAGCCATTTTTGATGTCACCGGAAAAGTGAACTCAACAATCACCTTGCCCACACGGCAGGTTTCCATTATTTGACTTCAAACAATGGCTTGAACGATGCCGGCGGCAAGACATCATCACGGCGAATCTGCTTCAAGTTGGCTTTGTCGATCGTGACAATCTTGGGCCCCACGTGCTTGATCAGGTCCTTGCCTTCCAGGGCACGCACCGCTTGATCGATCGCTATGCGCCCTTGAATCACCATGGCGTCGGCTGGAGACGCCATGATCGTGCCCTTTTCAATGCCGGCGTAGACGTCGGGGGTCAAATAAAACGAAATCACTTGCACTTTGTCTTTCAGGTTGCGCGCGCGCACGATACCTTGGCTCACTTCGGCGGTGAC
>JAQTLF010000060.1 GCA_028715015.1 Candidatus Moraniibacteriota bacterium
GGCATAGCGCCCTGACAAACCGCGAGCGGAACTTTTTCCAATCAGACCGGTGTTGGCAGTGGAAGTCGTTTTCACCCAGACATTGGTTGTGAATGAATTCGTGCCCATGTCCAAAACATCGCCCATGTTCAAATATTGGCTTGAGCCATCAAGTTTCAAGGCGCTGCCGGTTTTCCCTTGGGTCCAAAGCGGAGAACCGACCAATGCAGCATCAGTTCCGTTGCCACTGGTGTCTTTGGCAACAGCTCCTGTTTTTTCATCAAAATTCCATTCGGCCACGGGTGAATTACAAGTCGAAACGTCACCTGGGACGCAATATTGGGCCTTGGCGGCGTTGTCCCCCGCCCCAGCCGAAATACCCGCCGACGCCATCGTCACCGATTTACCCTGGTTATATTCAATCGCAACATCCAAAGCATTTTGCGCATATTTGTAATATTTGACTTCATCAATCAGACCCTTGTATGCAAGCGTGGTATTTCCAGCGCAAGAATTGCTACCGTATGGATAAATGCAGGCCATCACCGCATTCAAACTGATATCACCAGATGATGGCGTCCAATTTGCAACCGTGTGAACCGCACTGTTCACAAATTTTCCATCAACATAGAAACTGACCAGTTTTGATGTTCCATTCACCACCACTTCCACATGGTGCCAAGACCCGGCGCTTATTGTTTGAGCACAGTTCAATGTCCATGAAGTAGCTCCCAACAAATAAAAACTGATCGTTTGATTGGCCCCGCCACTGGAATTCAATCGATAATTATATTGTCCGCTGCCGTTCCATGGCTTGGAAAAAATCACGCCGCCATCATCCGTGGCATCAGGTTTGACCCAGACACTGAGAGAGATATCGCCGCCATCGTATTTCAAATCCGAGGAATTGGCAAAGATAAGCTGGTCAGTGTTGCCATTGAAACTCAAGGATTTTCCTGACTTTCCATCATTGCTCCACGCAGTCGAGTTATATTTCGTTCCCAAATATTTGGAAAAACTTGCGACCGAATTGTTGATCGTGTCGCCGCTGCCTTCATCCATTTTCCAATATCCAACTGGAGTTTTACTGGTGGGAGTCGGCGTCCAAGATGCGAGCTGCGAAACTTCAGCCGGAGAAAGCGCGCGGTTGTAGACACGGACATCGTCCAGCATTCCATTGAACGGATAGATCGCATCTTCCTCACGCAAACGCCCCAAAATCATTTTTTTGGTCGTCACTTTGATGGTGCCATCATAGGCCACAGGCGTTCCGACTTCGACGCCATTTTTGTAGACATGCACAAATTTTCCATCCGCCACTCCCGTCAAATGTGTCCATTCGCCAACATTGTATGTTTCCGTGGGAGTGTTGTTGATAACAGCTCCACCCGATGATTGCTGAACAACAAAACCGAATCTATTGGCACCAATGTCAGCTCCCAATGAGAATGCGAATGAATTGTTGGTTCCTGCGCCTGTGGTCCATTTGCTCACCAGACCGGCATTTTGCGTGGCACTGTTCGATTTGAACCACAGCGACACTGTCAATTTGTTCGTCATGTCAAATTTGGTGCTGGCTCCTGCGTCAACATAACTACCCGCATTGAAATTTCCTCCGTTTCCATTTTTTCCCAAAGCTGTGGTTGCACTGTTCATGGCTGTTCCGTTGAGATTGTTGCCACCGGCATCAGCAACTTCGCCAGCTGTTCCGTTCCAAGAAGCTTCATCCATTTTCCACCAACTGACCAGACCGTCTGTCATCCATTTGTCAGATTTGTCGCCGAAAGAATTTGCCACCCCATCTTTGGCGCCCATGCCTGCAAGGCCGGCGTTGTAGTCCATGGCGATCTGTGCCGCGCTACGCGCATAGGAATATATTTTCGGTTCATCGATCGAACCGTTGAATGGATAAGGAGTTGTCGCATGCGCACTTATTCCTATTTTATTGTCATTATTTGCAATCAATCTGGAAAAAGTAACTATTGATATTGCAGAACCTTCCAAGTTTCCATTTACATAAACCCTTATTTTTTGGTCAGTTGGATCATAAGTGCCGGTAATAAAATACCAGGTATTTGCTTGCAAAATTGTTGTGCTATTAGAATATTTATATGCTCCACTATCATCATAAGCAACCATCCTTGCCTGCCCTGAAGCAGAAATTCCAATTCCGCCAGAAGAATAATCCGAATAGCCTGAGGACTGTTTTTGACCGATAACTCTTTGCTCCGATGCGTTGTTGGCAGTTTTAATCCAAGCTGAATATGTCACCCCTTTTGATCTAATATTTGAAACCGTAACAATATCATTTGGTAAAGAAACATAATCATTTGCACCATCAAAGGCCAGACATTTACCCGAAACGCAATCATTGTCACTCTTCCATATTGGTGCAGCAGTTAATGCGCCAAGTGTTGCATTTTTTCCTCCGCCAGATGAATCATTGGCAATTGTACCGGTGCCTTCGTCAAATTTCCAATAAGCCATAGGGCCGGTTGTCTTTTCTTCGCCGCCGAAAGCTCCGATCGTATAGTTTGAAGCCTGGGCGGCAAAATCCACATTGGAAAATCCGTCCGTGGCTGTCGGATTACCATAATATTCAAAAATTG
>JAQTLF010000061.1 GCA_028715015.1 Candidatus Moraniibacteriota bacterium
CAGGTTAGATATTTTTATACTGCCAAAGGAAACGAAAAGAGGGAACGGGAAGCGCGAGGCGAGGGAATTTATATTTTCAAAAAAGCCGTGTATTATGCGGCGGAAACTTCCAATGAAAAAGTTGTTGTCGACTTTGAAAACAAGGATTTTCTTTGGCTTTCATATGAAGATGTGCTGCTGAAGCTTAAAAATGACGGATCAAAAAAAGTCATGCAAAAAGTTGCGCAAGCCTTGGGAATAGGGAAGAAGAAATAGTCACAGGTGTATTAATTCTTGTAAGAGTTAATACACAAAAATATGACTTACACAGGCGCTGAGTATTCATTGGAAGAACTTTTCAGAGAGCTTCAACGAAAAGCCAAAAGTGAAAATGTCCAGGATTATAATGAATATACTGGTCTTGTTGATGAGATCATTGAGGAAAAGAAAAGCTATGGTTTTTTGGCTGATGAGGAGGATTTGGAACAATTCAAACACGATCTTGAGCTTCGCTGGCCGGAAATTGAAAAGACGTTGATTCACGCTTGAAACATTTGGTTTTGAAGGAAAGCGTTTGGCGGCGTCTTTTTTGTTGTCAAAAAAAATAATATGGGTTAATATGATGGCAAAACGGCATCAGTACTTTTATTTAATTAAATTCAAAAATCATCTTTCAAGGAGGTTTCCTATGTGCAACAAAAAAAGGACTGTTGATAATCTTGTTTCTGCTCTCATTGAAGAGCGTGAAAATCTCATCAACATCCTGGTGGATGTTGGCGGTTGCAAGCTTTTTCAGCGATGTTGCGTGGATCTTTTTTCGTCGAAAAAAATTTCCATGCTGGTGCATGAGGCCCGTGACGGCGGATTGTCAGTGGAACGTGATTTGGAAATGCATGAATCAATGGAGGAAATTGCATTTCAAATCAGCCAATGTCATTTCGCAAGCTATCTTCTCAAAGAGGAGAAATATGACGAAATCTGCCGCATGTTGTCATATTTCAGGGATGTGACTTATCAGATAAAAATTCCGGTTGAATGCAGACGAATAAGTCATCTTTTTTCCTTGAAAGAGATAAGGAAGCGACAGATTGATGAAGTTATCGCTTTTTTATCGCAATAAAGCAAATCTAAGCCCGGGACAGCAACATGTCCCGGGTATTATTTTTTTACAAACAAACATTTGCGCTTCTATTGCCATAATAAGAGGGATAAATTATAATAAAGAACATGAATACGAAAAGAAAACTACAATTGAAGTTCGGAGCAGTTATCGTGCTGGCAGTTTTTGTCGGCCTTGTTTCTTATCCTCAAGCAATCAGCAAAGTGCCGCCTGTGTATGACATGCTCAACAAATTGAAAATAAATTTGGGTCTTGATCTGCAAGGAGGCATCCATTTGGAATATAAAGCTGATGTTTCCAATATTGACCAGGCAAAAATAACCGAAGCTTTGCAGGGAGCCCAAGATGTGATTGAAAGACGAGTCAATGCTTTCGGTGTGGGCGAGCCATTGGTGCAAACCGCCAAAAGCGGCAATGACTATCGCGTCACTGTCGATCTTCCCGGAGTGAAAGATATTGAACAAGCCAAACAACAAATAAAAGAAACACCACTTTTGGAATTCAAAGAAGAAGGCACTGATCCCCAGATCCAACAGATGTTTGACCAACAAAATGCCGTGTCCAAGAAAAAAGCGCAGGATTTGTTGGATCAAGCCAAAAAGGGCACTGATTTTGCGCAGCTTGCCAAAGACAACAGTCAGGATCCCGGTTCGAAAGACAATGGCGGCGATCTTGGTTTTGTGAAAAGAGGACAATTCGTGCCTGAATTCGACAAGGTTTTGTTTGACAGCAATATGCAGCCGGGAGAAATTTATCCCAATCTGGTTGAATCGCAATATGGATGGCACATCATCAAATTCATTGAATCTCGCGGAGAAGGAGACGCTTTGGAAGTCCATTCCCAACATATTTTGATTTCAAAACTTTCAATTGACCAATATCCTCAATACAAATACAAATCAACAGGATTGACTGGAAAAAATTTGAAAAATGCAGCTGTCACTTTCCAAAGCCAAGGATTGGGAGAGCCTCAGATTTCCTTGCAGTTTGATGATGAGGGAACAAAACTTTTTGCCGACCTGACAAAAGCCAACCTTGGAAAAACAGTTGCCATTTTGTTGGATGGTCAGATCATCAGTGCTCCGACAGTGCAAGCGGAAATAACCAACGGACAAGCTGTCATCACTGGGAAATTCACTTTGCAGGAAGCCAAAGATCTGGTGCAAAAATTGAACACCGGCGCATTGCCATTGCCTCTTTCTTTGGTCGGACAGCAAAGCGTGGAAGCCACGCTGGGTGCTGACTCACTCAAAAGCATCTTGATCGCAGGTGCGATCGGATTGTTGGCTGTGGTTATTTTCATGCTCATCTTCTATCGATTTTTGGGCTTGGTGGCTTCATTGGCATTGCTCATCTACACCGGCATGATGATTACGATTTTCAAATTCACAGGAATCACTCTGACACTTTC